>NZ_CAAAFT010000484.1:17277-19473 GCF_900634765.1 Candidatus Protofrankia californiensis
GGACGAGATGTCCGACGAGCTGCTGGGCGTCCTGCGGGAGATCGTCGCCGTCGAGGAGGGACGACCGAATCCCGCGCCCAGTCTGCGTTTCGGCTCGGAGGCGCATCTGACCGGGGAGAATCCCGACGGCAGCGTCGCCGGACCGCCGTGGTCGATACTGCCGACATGCCGGCCCGACCCCGAAGACCCGGCCGCGGCCACCCTGGCCGCGTTACCCGACGTGGAACCCGAACAGTTGACCAAGCTGCTTTCGACGATGAGTCCGGTGGACCGGACCGGCCCGGCCACCCCCGGGACCCACCTGCACCTCGCCCGCGCCTGGATGGAGGCCGGCCAGGCAGCCCGGGCGCAGGCCCTGCTCACGACAGTCGCGAACGACGACCCCTACCAGTGGCGTACCGACTGGTACCGGGGGCTGCTCGCGCTCACCGCCGGTGACGCGCAGGCGGCCCGCGACTTCTTCGACAAGGTCTACAGCGCGCTTCCCGGCGAGCTCGCGCCCAAGCTGGCCCTGGCCCTGGCGACCGAAACCGCCGACCCGGCGACGTCCGCGCGCATGTTCGACGTCGTCTCCCGCACCGACCCGACGTTCACGTTGGCGTCGTTCGGGCTGGCCCGAGTCCGCTTACGCGCCGGTGACATGCGCGGCGCGATCGAGGCATGGCAACGCGTGCCGCGGGCGTCCGCGGCGTACGTGTACGCCCGGACCCGCATCATCCGGGCCATGGTCGACCCTGCCGGTCGTCCCGGACGGGCCGAACTCGCCGAGGCGTCGGGCAATCTCGACGTGCTGGACGCCGACCCAGGAGCACGGGCGGATCTCGCACGGACGATTCTGGAGGTGGCACTCAAGGTGCTGGAGGCGGGCACACTACAACCTGGTGACGACGTCGTCGTCGTGGGACGGCCGCTGCGCGTCCGAGACGTGCGTTCCGGTCTGGAACAGGTGTACCGCGATCTGGCCAGGCTCGCCACGACCCGGCCCCAGCGCGTTGCCATGGTAGAGGCGGCAAACCGCGTCCGCCCGTGGACGCTGGTCTGATCAGGTGATACGCACGTGATCAACCGTGGGCGATCCACGGCAGAAGTCACGAGGACCGGGCGGGTCGTCCACGACCCCGCCACGGAGAAGGGACGGTACGGAATCGACCAGAAAGGGGGATGCTGCCCGGTGTGCGCGAGTCCGGCATACCCGGACGACCGCTTCTGTGAAGCGTGTGGAACGCCGCTGCGGGCCACAACGCCGGCGGAGACCGACGACGCCGACCATCGCGAGATCGACCTCGGCCCGATTGCCGGCGTCTGTGACCGAGGGGTGCGTCACGCCACCAACGAGGACGCGATGGGCGTCGCCATGGTCGGCTCCACTCTGATCGCGGTGGTCTGTGACGGCGTGTCGAGCACGCCCGGGTCCGGGCCGGCGGCCCGCGCGGCGGCGGCGGCCGCGACGGCGGTACTTGCCGAGTCCACCCCCCGCACTCGCCCCGGGCGGGACCCCGACGGCGGAGATCGTCGGAGTCGGGGCAGTGCGGCCGGACCCGACCGGTTCGGCTACACCGGCTTCGGTGCGGACTTCGGCGAGGACGGTGACCCGCCCGACTACCGTGATCGTTACGGTGACTACCGCAACGATCACGGCGACTATGACACCGACGACATCGGCTGGCCCGACGCGGACATCCCGACCAGGCCACCCAGCGTGCTCAGCGAGGAGCTGCCCCCAAGCCAGGCCGAACGGGCGATACACGCCGCCGTCGCCGCCGCACAGGACGCGGTGGCCCGGGTGCCTGCCGTCGGACGCAGCTCGCCGTCCTGCACGCTGACCGCGGCGATCATCACGCGTGAGCGGGACGGCACCGGACGTGTGACCGTCGGTTGGATCGGCGACAGCCGAGTGTATCTGCTCGCAGCGCGCTGCTTCGAACGCCTGACCGAGGACGACACCTGGGCGGCCGAGGCCGCCCGCGCCGGGCTGATCCCCGCGTCCGCGGTCGAGACCGACCGGCGGGCCCACACCCTCACCCGCTGGCTCGGTGCCGACGCCGGTGACGTCACCCCGCATGTCCGCGTCTTCCCGCTGCCCGTTTCGGCCACGGTGCTGGTCTGTACCGACGGGCTGTGGAACTACCTGTCCCGCGCCGAGGACATGGCCGCGGTCGTCGGCCAGCTCCCACCGAACGCCTCGGCGGTCACGAT
>NZ_CAAAFT010000484.1:19823-21586 GCF_900634765.1 Candidatus Protofrankia californiensis
ATGCGATCGACCGCGGCGGCCACGACAACATCACGGTTGTGATCGCGCAGGTCGGCCCGGAACCCACCGGCAGGCACACCGGTAGGCACACCTCCGAAAGGGACCAGCGATGACCACGCCGTTCACTGTGGAGGTCTTCCAGAACGAGTATCTGGCCTACGGCCACGGCGAGGTACACGCGGTGGTCACCGTCCGGGGAGCGCACGGCCCGGTAGGTCCACCGAGCCAGAGTGGGCCGGCGGAGCTTGCCGAGGTCATCATGCTGGACTGTTCGGGATCCATGGCGGCACCACAGACAAAGATCATCGAGATGCGGCGAGCCGCGAATGCGGCGGTCGACGCCCTGCCCGACGGTATGTGGTTCGCGATCGTGCAGGGGTCGGGAATCGCTGAGGCCGTCTATCCGACCCGGTCCGAACTCGTCCAGGCCGACAAGCGGACGCGGGCCGCGGCCAAGGCGGAGATCGGACGGCTCGAACCCGACGGCGGCACCGCGATCGGCCGCTGGCTCACCCGCACCCGGGAACTGATGGCCACCAGGCCGAACGCGATCCACCACGCGATCCTGCTGACCGACGGGCAAAACGGTGAGCGCACATCCGAATTCGACGAGGCCGTCGCCGCGTGCGTCGGTCGTTTCCAGTGCGACTGCCGCGGTGTCGGGGCCGACTGGCGCGTCGACGAGCTTCGTCACATTGCAACGGCCCTGCTCGGCACGGTCGACGCGGTCCGGCGTCCGCAGGATCTGGCCGCCGACTTCCGATCCATGATCGATACCGCGACGAACCGCGCGGTCGACCGGGTTAGCCTACGAGTATGGACGCCGCGCAACGCCTCCGTCCGGTTCCTGCGGCAGGTCGCGCCGCACGTGGAGGACCTCACCGGCACCGCCGTGCGGGTCAACGAGCTGACTGTCGACTATCCGACCGGCGCGTGGGGCAGCGAATCCCGCGACTACCACCTCTGTGTCACCGTTCCGGCTCGTGAGGACGACGTGGAGATGCTGGCCGCCCGGGTCAACGTGGTCGTGGCCGATCAGGTGTGGTGTCGCGAGCGCGTCCGCGCGATCTGGACCAAGGACATCGATCTTTCCACCCGGATCGCACCCGAGGTCGCCCACTACACCGACCAGACCGAGCTCGCCCAGGCCCTGCAGGAGGGGCTACAGGCCCGGCGCGTCGGCGACGAGGTGACCGCTACCATCAAACTCGGTCGAAGCGCACAGCTGGCGCATCAGTCCGGCAACGAGAGTACATACCGACTACTTCAGCACGTAGTCGACATTGAGGACCCAAGCACAGGTACTGTTCGGCTGAAACGGAATGTCGACACCATTGACGAAATGATCCTTGACACACGGTCGACCAGGACCGTCAGGGTGAACAGGTGATCAGGTGAGTGCACGCTGCCCAGACGGGCACCTGTCTCTGGCTCCCGACTACTGCGATCAATGTGGTATGCGGATAGTAGCCAGTCAGGAGCCTTACGTCATCCATCCCGCAGACGGGACGGCCGGGCCGTCAGGCCGCGGGCGACCACGGCAACCGGACCACTCCCCTGTGGAGCCGCCCTACGGCCGGCGGCCGGCAGAGGGCTCCGGGCCGTTGCCCGCCGGCCCGGAGCAGCCGGGCCTGGACCCGGCCGCGCCACTCTCGGCCGATCCGTTCGGACGGGACAACTACGCCCAGGACGGCTACGACTCTGCCGGTCACCTGCCCAGCGGGTACGGCCCCAGCGGGTACGGCCCCAGCGGGTACGGCCCC
>NZ_CAAAFT010000484.1:21611-25063 GCF_900634765.1 Candidatus Protofrankia californiensis
GCCCCAGCGGGTACGGCCCCAGCGGGTACGGCCGCGACGGATACGGCCAGGAGAGATACCCCTCCGACGCCTATCCGCCCGACGCCTACTCCCCGGGTGGCTACGGCGCGAACAGCTACCCGGCCGACCCCTACCGGGACCCTCGCGGCGAGCCCCCCGACGAACCGTACAGAGCCGATCTGTGGGGCTACGATCGGGAGCGGGCCGACCCGTACAGGTCCCCCGCGGCCGGTCCGGGTGACGTCGACGATCCCTTCGGCCTCGATCGCGCGACCGCCGCATCCCGCGCCCCGACGGGAGCGCCGCCCGACTACCATCGGCCCCATCCGAACCAGACAGGGTTCGGGCGGCCGGCACGGGACGCCCGGGATCCGGTCGAGGGCTATGCCGCATGCCCGAACTGCCACAGCCCGAACGAGGTGGGCGCCCGCTTCTGCGAGGTGTGCGGCTTCGACCTCGTCCTGATGGAACCTCCCGCTCCCGTACCCGTGGAGCGTCCCGCTCCCAGCGAGCCGCTGCCCGTCCAGACCGGCTGGGACGTGGTTGTCGAAGCCGAGCGGGAGTACTACGACAGCGGAGACGATCATCGTGTCCCGTTCCCGACAATCTACCCCCGGCGGGTGTTCGCGCTCAGCGGCCCCCGGCTGCTGATCGGGCGGCGCAGCGAATCCCGCGGGATCCATCCGGAGATCGACCTGGCCGGCGCCCCGGAAGACCCGGGCATCTCACGCGCACATGCCATGCTGGAGCTCCTCCCGGACGGCAGTTACGCGGTGCTCGACCCGGGATCGACGAACGGTACCCGGATCAACGACGAGCCGGACCCGATCCCACCGGGCCAGCCGGTACCGCTGCGCCACGGCGACCGGGTGTATCTCGGGGCCTGGACCCGAGTCACGATCCGTTCCCGGTAAGGGCCAAAGGCAGCGCGATCATGCTTTTCGTGCTGCCGGAGGCCTAAGTTCCCAGATCGTGAGGTGCCAAAGGCAGCGCGATCATGCTTTTCGCGCTGCCTGAAGCTCCTTTTGATGATCAATTTTTCTGTATCGGCCGGCTCCTACGCCAAGTGCCAGCGCTGCCCCTCGGGGGTGTCCTCGACGACGAGGCCACCGGCAGCAAGCCGGGAGCGGATCTCGTCCGCCTCGGCGTAGTCCCGCCGGGCACGCGCGGCCGACCGCAGATCAAGGACGATCTCCATGACGCCGTTCAGTGCCGGACGCAGTTCGGAGCCGGCCGCCGGCCACTGGCTGATCGGATCAAGCCCGAGGACCACCAGCATCCTGAGCACGACGTCGACCCAACCGGCAAGCTCCCGGCGCTGCGTCTTGGACAGGACGTGGTTGCCGCGGCTGACCGCGCTGAAGAGGACCGCCAGCGCGCGGGAGATCGCAAGGTCGTCGTCCAGAGCAGCCGCGAAGGCGGCCCACGCCTGCGCCGGACTGCTCACCGCGGCCGGCTCGGCCGGGAAAACGTGCGCAACCGCGCCAGCGGCACCGGGATCCGCAGGCCCGCGATCCGAGGCCCCGACCTTCGCATCCCCGCGAGCGCCCGTACGCCCGTCACCCTTTGCCCGGCCCTGGTCGACAGGATCCCGCCGCACGTTCGCGGCGCATTCGGCGGCCAGCGCCGCGGCCTCGTCCGGCCCGCCCAGGATGTCGAGTGCGTTACGGACGAATGTCTCGATCCGGTCATGGGCCGCAGCCGACTCGACCAGCCCTTCCGGGCCGTACTCCAGTGACGATCGATAGTGCGCGGACAGCAGGTGGTAACGCAACACCTGGGGCCTGACCTGCTCGAGCGCGTCGCTGACCAGAAACGAGTTACCCAGCGACTTCGACATCTTGGTGCCGCCGGTGGTCAGCAGACCAACATGCATCCAGTAACGGGCCATCTGCGGCGCGTCCCCGCCGGACCTCCCACGGGAGTGGGCCGCGCTGGCCGACTGCGCACGCTCGTTCTCGTGGTGCGGGAAGACGAGGTCAAGGCCACCGCCGTGGATGTCGAAAACCTCACCGAGATACTTGCCGGCCATCGCCGAGCACTCGACGTGCCAGCCCGGCCGGCCGCGCCCCCATGGTGACTCCCAGAACGGCTCGCCGGGCTTGGCGCCCTTCCAGAGCGCGAAGTCACGGGGATCGGCCTTGCCGGGCTCGCACTCCTGAGACGCCTGGACCGCGTCCGGACGCTGATGGGACAGTTCGCCGTAGCCGGCGAAGCGTCCGACCCGGAACCACACCGACCCGGCGCTGGGGTAGGCGTATCCGGTGTCGACGAGCCTGGCGATGAGCGCCAGCATCTCCGGGATATGCCCGGTGGCCCGTGGCTGGATCGTGGGCGGCAGGACGCCGACCGACCGGTAGGCGTCGTCGAAGGCCCGGGTCTGGCGGGTGGCCAGCTCCCACACGTTCTCGCCGGCCCGGCCCGCGTTGATTATGATCTTGTCATCGATGTCGGTGACGTTCTGCACGAAGGTCACCCCGAGCCCGGACGCGGTGAGCCAGCGGCGGAGCAGGTCAAAGGCGACGGCGGTACGGATGTGTCCTACGTGCGGCGGGGACTGGACGGTGGGCCCACAGACGTACACGCCCACATGACCGGGGTGCAGCGGCTCGAACGGCCGCATGCGCCGGGTGCGCGTGTCGTAGATGTGGAGTCCCATCTGTCAAGAGTACGGCGCGGCCCCGCGAGGGATCCTCCGCCACCCGTGTCGGACTCGGCTCCGTTCCATGAACAACCCGCAACATGCGTGAAATCCGGCTCCGCTCGAACAGGAACCCGGATGCATGCGGCGTGGACGTGGTATAGGAACGGGGGCATACACGGTATGACGTACGGCGCGTCGTCGAGGAGCTTAGCGCCCACGCCGGGATACGCCCGACCGTGGCCGTCAACCGGTGGTAAACACCCGCTCAGCGGTGACACGGATGACAATCCGCACCGCTTCGGGTGCGTCCCACCGATAGGTTTCGTCGCCGGTGTACTTCACCGCGAGAGCGTCGATCAGCTCACGACCACCCTCTTCCGACAGGCCGGCCCGGCCGCGGACCTCGACATATCCGTAGGGATCCCGCTGGTCGAGGAACATGATTCCCACCCGCGGATCCCGCGCGATATCCCGTTCCTTGGCACGACCCCGGATCGTGGACAACAGCAGGTCATCGCCATCACGCGCAATCCACAACACGGTCATTCGCGGAGCTCCGTCAGGCCGGATCGTCGCAAGCGTCACGTAGGTCGGCGCGTCCGCGAGATTCTTGACCTTCTCGGGTAGATATAACGACATCAGGCTCCTCCGCCGGTCCTGTCGTTTTCCCACCCTAGTCATCCATAACGGTGACCGGTCGGTTGTCATGCCAATCAGGCATGACCCCCGCTCTCCCGGGTCTCGGACACCCGGCTGTCCCGGCTGGGTCGTATCCGGCTGGGTCGTATCCGGCTGGGTCGTATCCGGC
>NZ_CAAAFT010000484.1:25088-27891 GCF_900634765.1 Candidatus Protofrankia californiensis
CGGCTGGGTCGTATCCGGCTGGGTCGTATCCGGCTGGGTCGTATCCGGCTCCGCCGCATCCCGGCTCTGTCGCGTCCCGGTGCCTGCGCTCAGGTGCCTGCGTTCCGGCGCGATTGTGCCGAACGCAGCCGCCTGGGTCAGGTACGGACGACGAGCGCGGTGGCGATCGCCGCGAGTCCCTCTCCCCGGCCGGTCAGCCCGAGGCCGTCGGTAGTGGTGGCGGACACGCTCACCGGCGCACCCACGGCCGCTGCCAGAACCTCCTGCGCCTCCGCCCGCCGGCCGGCCATGCGTGGCCGGTTGCCCACGATCTGCACGGCGACGTTGCCGATCGTCCAGCCCGCTTCGGCCAGCAGCCTCGCCGTCTCGCCCAGCAGGGCCACACCGGCCGCACCGGCCCATTCCGGCCGTCCGGTACCGAAGACCGAGCCGAGATCTCCCAGCCCGGACGCGGTCAGCAGCGCGTCGCAGGATGCATGTGCGGCGACGTCGCCGTCCGAGTGGCCGTCAAGCCCGGTTTCGCCGGGCCAGAGAATGCCCGCCACCCAGCAGGGACGACCCTCGGCGAACGGGTGGACGTCCACACCTAGCCCGACCCGGGGAAGTCCGGACAGATCCCTCACCTCGCTTACGCATCATTGGCCGATTGATCACACCTCGTCGACCGAAGACGGATCGATCACAATTTCAGGTCCGGAAGCTGTGGCGGTGCGGCGCCGCGCGACGCCCACTATGCCCGCGCCGGCGGCGCGGGCAAGCGAGGAGCGAGCCCCGCGGACAGGCCCCGGGAAACCTGGGCCGCGACCGGGCCGGCGTTTGCCCTGCGGTACCGGCCCAGGGCCGTGCCAGGCGCCCGGCGGCGTTGTCTAACGGAATGCCGGTCTAGCGATGGGCGAGCAATGCCTCCGCGAGGACCAGATCGGCGGGTCGGGTCACCTTGAACGCCTCCTGAGCCCCGGGGACGGTCGTCACGACCACGCCCAGCGCTTCGACCAGCCCCGCATCATCGGTGATCGCCACCCCCGCGGGCAACGTCGCGCTGAACCGGTAGGCGTCGTCCAGCACGTCCCGACGGAATCCCTGCGGGGTCTGCACCGCACGCAGGACGTCACGCGGAACCGTCCGCACGACCCTGCCGGTGTCGTCGATCTGCTTGATGGTGTCGTTCACCGCAACCACCGGGATGACCGCGGGTGCCCCGGCCAGGACCGCTGACGCGACCGTGTCGACAAGCGCCGGGGGCGTCAACGGACGGGCCGCATCATGCACCAGGACGACCCCTACCGTCTCGTCGAGCACCGCGATGGCTGCCCGCACGGAGTCGATCCGCTCGGCGCCACCGGCAATCACACGCACGCCGGGCCCGAGCAGTGCGGCGAACGCGTCCACTTCCGCGGCCGGGGCGGCGACAACCACCTGGTCGACCAGGGTCGCCAAGGTCAACGACTCAACCGCATGCTGGACGAGTGAGCGACCGGCCAGCGAACGAAGCGCCTTGGGTACGGACCCCCCGAGGCGTTCGCCGCGGCCAGCTGCCGGAACGATCGCGGCTACACGATCAGACATATGCATAAAAAGCGTCAGATAGATTCAGGCGCGTCCGATATCCGTGGTATCTGCTGCCGACTAACCTGCCAGCACCTCGTCGAGCATCGCCTCGGCTTTGTCCTCGTTGGTGCCTTCGGCCAACGCCAGCTCGCTGACCAGAATCTGTCGCGCCTTGCTCAGCATGCGCTTCTCACCAGCGGACAGCCCCCTTTCGCGATCACGACGCCAGAGATCGCGAACAACCTCGGCGACCTTGTTCACGTCGCCCGAGGCGAGCTTCTCAAGATTCGCCTTGTAACGCCGCGACCAGTTGGTCGGCTCCTCGGTGTGCGGAGCCCGCAGGACCTCGAACACACGCTCAAGGCCATCCTGGCCGACCACATCACGGACACCGACCATCGCGACGTTGTCTGCAGGGACGCGTACAGTGAGGTCACCCTGTGCAACCTTGAGCACCAAATAGAGCTTTTCCTCGCCCTTGATGACGCGTGTTTCAATCGCGTCTATGAGAGCAGCACCGTGATGTGGGTAAACAACGGTCTCGCCGACTTGGAACGCCATGTGTCAAGTGCCCCTTCCGCCTTCACCAGAGTAACACGCGTGCATCGACGCAGGTCAGACGCGTGCTTGTGGAACGGGCCGTCGACGGCCCGCCCAGACGTCCCGGTGACGCGTCCGCTGCAGGTCAGCGACGCTGCGGACCAGGCGAAACAGGCAATGGCCACCAGCATGGGCAGCCTGCCCGGATGTTGTTGTGCTTCTTGCTACCCCCATGACGCCATGATCGACAAAGGACGGTCGTGCCGCTGCACCGTCCGGAGCGCACCGCCTGGTGGAATCCGTCCATGATGTCGCCGTCCGCGGCCGCCTGCACCACCCCGGACGATGTCTGCCCCGCTGACACGACATCAGCTTCCTATACCACCCGGCACATGAGCCGTCCATCGGCCACGATGGAGGGGTGCACGTCACACCGCCGCCGCCGCCCGCGTCCGGGGATGACGGAAACAGGCCTGGCCACGGGGACGACCCTCATGCCTACCTTCCGCATCAACACTGGGGGGACCTTCCCCCGCTCGGCCCCCGGCTCAACGTCAGGATCCCCGACGATCTGAGCGAGCTCGACGACGACGTGGCCGCCTACCGGGCCGAACTGCGATCGCAACGGCGGCGGGAGCGCATCGACCGGCTGGTCCCAGGTCTGCGGAACCGGCGCGATCGACTCCACCGGCACGATCGGCTCCACCGGCACGAT
>NZ_CAAAFT010000484.1:28007-29308 GCF_900634765.1 Candidatus Protofrankia californiensis
GGTCCCAGGTCTGCGGAACCGGCGCGATCGACTCCACCGGCACGATCGGCTCCACCGGCACGATCGGCTCCACTGGCTCGACCGGGTCGACCGACGGGGTGAACCGGCCGGCCGGGCGGGCGGGCGACCCCGCCACACCTCCGGGGCCGCCGTCGCCCTGCTCCTCATCGTTCTCGCGGCGCTGGGCGCGATGGTGCCGCTCATCCTCGCGCACCCGCGACCGCTTGCGCCGCAGGGCGCGGTCCCGCTCGCGTCCACGACCACGCTCCCCGGCACGGTCGGCGGACTGCTACCCGAGGTCACGCTTAATACCGCCCGTACGTCCCGTTCCGCCACCGATCTACGACCGGCGCTGATCGTGCTGCTGCCGGTGGCGTGCGAGTGCCCGGACGCCGTCCACGAAATCGTGGGGCAGACTCGGGAAGGCACACCGATACCGACCTACCTCGTGGCGCCGTGGATCGACGACCCTTCGCTGGACAGGCTGGTCCGCCAGCCGGACGCGGCCGCAAGGCTCGCAGTCGGCTACAGCGACCCGGGCAGCTCCCTCGCCCGCCTGTACCGGGCCGATCCCCGGCAGCCGACCCTGCTGCTCGTCGCCGCGGACGGTCGCCTGGTGCAATCGCCGCGCACCTTCACTGTCGGTGATCGCCTGGAGGGATGGCTCGGGGCGTTGCCGAGCCGGTAGGTTCCCCTCCCGCAGGTTTCCCCTCCCGGCGGGTGCCGTCCGGGTCGGGGCGGCGCGACGCCCCCGCGGCGGCTTCTCCGCGCCACCGGAGGAGCTGCACTAACATGTGGTCCGCGGTCGAACTCTGCACGTATGCGAATTCTGTGCGAACGCGCGCCTTGGGGTTGGGACCGTGCACGTCCCGTCCGCCGGTCCGGCGGCGGAGTCAACCGACACCGACGTGACGATCGTCGGTTCCGCACCGAGGAGCAGCCGACTCGTGAGCCACCGCCCGGGTGTGCGTACCGCGACCGCCTTGCTGTTGGCCGCCACATCACTGATCGGCACGGCCGCACTCTCCGCATGCGCGGCCGGCAGCGACGCGATGACGTCGCAGGCACGCACGACCACGAACACGGTATCCGGTGCCGTCGGCACCATCTCGCTGCGTAACGTCTATGTGGCCGGACCGGCGGCCAAAGACGCAGACGCTCAGGTGATTTCGGCGTTCTTCAACGGGGGAACCCAGGAGGACCAGATCATCCAGGTCAGCTCCCCGGCTGCCAGCGGTGCCGTGACGCCCCCGTCGGCGGTTCTTCAGCCCGGCGCCAGCAACATCTACATCGCCGACGGT
>NZ_CAAAFT010000484.1:29333-30833 GCF_900634765.1 Candidatus Protofrankia californiensis
ACCGTCGGCGGTTCTTCAGCCCGGCGCCAGCAACATCTACATCGCCGACGGTAATGCCCCGACACTGACCGGACTGAACCGTGAGTTGCTCGTCGGGCAGGCGATCCCGGTCACGTTCACGTTCGCCAAGGCCGGCAGCCTCACCCTGAACGTCCCGGTGGAACCGCCGGCTCCCGGGGCGTCCACGCAGCCGACCACGGCGGTGACGACCCCGCCCGCGAAGGCCACCACAACCAGCAGCGCGACGCCCACGCCGGGTTCCTCGACCGAAGCCGGCCAGACGCACTGACCCGCACGGCCCGGCACCATCCCCGCGCAGTCCTCGGCACCACCCCGGCGCAGTCCTCGGCGCCGGGGTGCGGACGCGAAGCGCCGTCCGCCCCGGCGCGCGCGGCCGGAGTGCGCGGGATCCGCCAGCTACCCAGGGACTTAGGCCTCCCGGACCTGCCAGATCGGCTTCGGGATCTCGGATCCGACAGGACCCCGGATCCGACAGGAACCCCGAGCGCGAAAGAAACATGATCGGGCTGTCTTCGGCCCTCCAGGCGGGCGGGCAAAAGCGATCATTATGATCCATTCGGACGGATCAACATGATCATTGTCGGCCGGCCGACAACGTCGACTATCCGCCGCCCCGTAGTCGTTGTCGGAGCATGCCTATACGGTGCGGGCCATGTCCTCTCGGCCTCCCGTTCCCCGACCGAGCGCATCAGGTTCGTCCAGCTCCCGAGTTGCCTCGGGTGGCTTCCGATGCAGCGGATGCGGCGCGGAGTCGGTCAAGTGGGCCGGTCGCTGCCCGCGCTGCCAGGCGTGGGGGACGATCGAGGCGCAGCTTCCCGCCGCCCGCTCGTCGCACCGGGTCAGCAGCCGCGGCCTGGCGGCCCGGGCCTCCGCGGTGGTCACGGCGCCCGCCTGCCCAATGTCGGAGGTCGACGTCACCGCGGCCCGCAGCCATCCGACCGGCGTCGCCGAACTCGACCGGGTTCTCGGCGGGGGGCTCGTGCCCGGCGCTGTCGTCCTGCTGGCCGGGGAGCCGGGCGTGGGCAAGTCCACGCTGCTGCTTGAGGTGGCCGCACGCAGCGCCGCATCCGGCGCGCGGGCACTCGTGGTCACCGGCGAGGAATCGACCGCACAGGTACGGCTGCGGGCGGGCCGCACCGGGGCGGTGCACCCCGAACTGTGGATCGCAGCCGAGACCGACCTGGAGGCTCTCCTCACCCATGTCGACGAGGTCCGCCCCCAACTGTTGGTAGTTGACTCGATACAAACCATCACCACCGCCACGACGGAAGGTGCCGCCGGCGGGGTCACCCAGGTCCGTGAGGTGACCGCGGCGCTGATCCGAGCGGCGAAGGCCCTGAACATGGCCACTGTCATCGTCGGCCACGTGACCAAGGACGGTACCGTTGCCGGGCCGCGCCTGCTGGAACACCTCGTTGACGTCGTCCTGCACTTCGAAGGCGAGCGCCACTCGTCCCTGCGCCTGGTCCGGGCGAGCAA
>NZ_CAAAFT010000485.1:0-3417 GCF_900634765.1 Candidatus Protofrankia californiensis
GGCTTCGCCCGCCTGCCGTGGGCCGCCGTCGGTGACGGCGGCGAGGCCAAGCTCGCCGAGGAGTCGTTGACCGTCCGCTGCATCCAGCGGCCGGACGGAACGCTCCCGGACAGCGGGGACGAGTCCGACCTGGTCTGCATCGTCGCCCGGGCCTACTGATCGGGCCCGCTGGCCGGGCCACGGCCCGCGGGCCAATGGCCGTATTGCCGATTAATTCTGTCGTCCCCGGGTATTTCCAAGATCGGGCTTGTGATGCCCGACCGCCGACACGGCCACGCCGCCACGTGGCTCCCGCCCGAGCGGATTCCGGTCCGAGCGGGAGCTTCCGCGCTGTCGCACGGTCGCGAGTATCGAGGAGAACGGGAGCACGTTCATGGGCGAGAATCCGGACAAGATCAGAACGGACATCGAGCTGACCAGGTCCCGGCTCAGCGAAGAACTCGGTCTGCTATCGGAGCGGGTAAGTCCGGGCCGGGTCGCTGGACGGACCGCCGAGGACGCCCGCAGCGCCGTGACCCACGCCCGGGAACGAGTAGTCAGCGGCACGGCCGGCGCCCGCACCCGACTCGCCGGATATGCGGGTGAGCTCGGACCCAAAGCGTCGATAACGGCACACAGGGCCTCGGCCGGCGCGTATCGGGCCAGGCAGACCGCGGACGAACTGGTGCACCGGGCCGGCCAGAATCCGCAGATTGCCGCGGGCACCAGAAAAATCCGGGAATCCACGGGCCAGGTGATACGGACGACGCGCAGCCGGGCCGCGGACAATCCCGGCGCCACCCGGGCCGTGGCGGCCGGTGTGGCCGGTACGGCGGTGACCGGCGCGGCCGTCCTCACCGTCATGTGGCGGCGCCGCCATCGGAACTGGTACGAATAAGTTCGCCTGGACGTAAGTCCACCTCGGCCGCCGCGTGACCGGGCATGAAACGGCCGGTCAGCTGACCGCGTACGGTCAGCTGGTCGCATGTCCGCTTCGGTCAGCGGACCGCGGATGCGGCAACGGCTGCCGGACCCGGTCGGGCTTTCCTGCGTCTCCCCGTGTATATCCGTGTCCGCCAGGTTCGCCGTATTTTCGTATTCCCGGGTTCCCGATCCCGACGCCAACGGCCTCACGCGGTTGTGGTGCGGATGTCATGCGCGTTCCGGGTCTCCCGGGTTTCTCGGGCCTCTCGGCTGTCGGCGGCGCTGCTGGGCCCGTCCCCGGGCACGGCTGTGGCTGATGCGACGTCGTCCCATACCACGGTGCGGTCCCGTCCCAGCGCTTTGGCTCTGTACAGGGCCCGGTCCGCCATACCGACCAGCTCCACCTGGTCCGATACATGCACGGGAAAGGCGCAGGCGCCCACCGACACGGTGGCGAAAAGCGAGATGTCGGCATTCACCGTGATCGGGCTGGCGGCCACCCTGGTCCGCATCCGTTCAGCGACCACGCTGAGCTCGTCCAAATGGACGTTGGGGGCCAGCAACGCGAACTCCTCACCGCCATAACGGGCGAGTACGTCGCCCAGGCGGGTGGTCCCGCGCAGCCGGACGCTGATTTCGGCAAGCACCCGGTCACCCGCTGGATGACCGTAATGATCGTTGATCGCCTTGAAATGGTCGACATCTATGATGAAGAGAGCCAGTAGGCCGCCGGTACGGCGTACCCGGGCGAGCTCTATCGGCAGTTCCGCCTCAAGAAAACGGCGGGTGTACAGGCCGGTCAGTGCGTCGGTGATTGCCAGCCGACGCTGGTCGGAGAGCAGGACCGTCATCCGGGCGATCGTCAACAGGAACATCAGGGCGTACGTCACGGCGATCACCGGAATGTCGTGGGTGATCCCGCGGGCGTACTGCACCAGCATTGTGACAGGTGCGACCAGGGCGGCACCGAACAGAACGGCAAGGCGACATCGGCCGAGGCCGACGTCGCCGGCCGGAGCCTGGTCGGCAATACGGGCCATTGTCGGATGCAGCGCCGCCGCGCCCAGCGCGAGAGAACCGGCAAGCCACATCACGTCCAGGATGTTTCCCGGCTGGTAGGCGCCGTTCAACCGTTGCAGGCCGTACAGGGTGTCCGCCGTCATGACTGCCACAAGATTTCCCATGAGCAGGAAGAGAGCCAACGGTTGACGGCCGGATCCCAGGAGTAGTTTGAGCCCGACCGCGAACAGGACGAGATCCATGGCCGGGTGCCCGAGCAACGGGACGGCCTCACCCAGCCAGCCGGGGCCGCCGCGGACGCGGGGCCCGATGAGATAGACCCACGCCAACATGGTCACGGCGGCCGCGAACGTTCCGGCGTCCAGCAGACCAGGTAGGTCACGCCCGGGGGTGCGGTACCGGGCGAGCAGCACCAGGCCCGTAACCACGAAGGGGTAGCGGAGCAGGAAGGAAGAAGGCGTCGGAGACGGTCCGGAAATCCATGATGCCAGGTACGTCGTACAGCAGACAGCAGGTCATGCCGGCGATCACGTACACGACCTGGCCGGCTCCCAGCAACAGCCAGGGCAGCCGCGGCGTGGGCCTGAACCGGACAACACCGATGAGGACCGCCACCACCGACGACACGCCGATCAGGCAGTAGAGCGCCGCCCGCCCCGTATCACCGACGGGTGTCAGCCAGTATCCGATCATGAGAACGGTGCCGGCCGTCAGATAGAGCAGCCACGGCCGACCCACGGCCTGGTCGGAATCCGCCCGTCCCCGCCCCATCAGGTCGCCTCCCGGCGGCAGGGCGGCCGACCGCGAAACCCGCCCGTCCGGACGGCTCGGTGAAATGTCAGGGTTCGTGTCATCCTGGAAACGGCCTTCATGACGAGATGCCCGGACCTGTCCGGCGGCGTGGAAAATCTCATACCGACGATACGATACAAAAATAGTACTCCGATGGGCAAAGCCTTCCAAATTACTTGGCAACGATGTCCGGCAACCGGTTCGGCCAGCTTTCCCGGACAACTTCGGTGACGACCGGCGCCAGCCGGCTGAGATCTCCCGACAGCCTGGGATGTCGGGTCCGCCGAAGCGGCTTGCGAGCCTTCCGGACCGCGGTCCCATGGCCAACAGAATCATGATCACAGAACCTTGGTCCCGTCGGGAAGCCGGACCACCGGGCCTGCCGGACCGGCTTCCGGACCACCCGAGCGAAAGCGGTACAATCGCGCTCTCTTTGATCCACCGGGAAGCCGTGACGGCCACTATGCGTGACGCAAAGCGGCTTCGCCGCCGTACCCCACCCGGTTCCTCCGCCGCGTCGCCATCTCGGCGCGGACGGCTGGTCCGCGCCGGCGAACGACCGGCTGGCCGGCCCACCGGAGGACAACGGCTGATACGCCCAAAGCATCACGTGACCGACATCCCTTACGTCGACTTGTTCGTCCGTCTTCGGGTTCAGTCAAACAGTATGGAGGAATGCTTTTCTCCAGCAACGTACGGGTC
>NZ_CAAAFT010000486.1:0-10861 GCF_900634765.1 Candidatus Protofrankia californiensis
CCTCGTTGACGTCGTCCTGCACTTCGAAGGCGAGCGCCACTCGTCCCTGCGCCTGGTCCGGGCGAGCAAGAACCGCTTCGGCCCGTCCGACGAGGTGGGCTGTTTCGAGATGGGCGACGGCGGCATCCGCGGGGTCGCCGATCCCAGCGGGCTGTTCCTGTCCCGCTGGCACGACGGCGGGCCGATGGACGGCGTGGCGGGTACCTGCGTCACGGTCGCCGTCGAGGGCCGCCGGCCGCTGGTCGCCGAGGTACAGGCGCTGGTGGCGAGCTCGGCCGCGGCGGTACCACGACGGGCGGTCTCCGGGCTGGACTCGGCGAGGGTCGCGATGATTCTCGCCGTCGTGGAACGTCGCGGCCGGATTCAGCTCGGGAAGGCGGACGTGTACGCGGCGACCGTCGGAGGCGTTCGGCTCGCCGAGCCGGCTGCCGATCTCTCCATCGCGCTGGCCACGATCAGCAGTGTCGAGGATCGACCCATCCCCGGCAACCTCATAGCGATCGGCGAGGTCGGCCTGGCAGGCGAGGTCCGCTCGGTGGGTGCGGTCCGTCGGCGCCTGACCGCCGCGTCCAGGCTCGGCTTCCGATGGGCGCTGGTACCCCCGGACGCGGGTCCGGCACCCGAGGGCATGACAACGATCGAGGTTTCGGACCTCACCCAGGCAATGCGGCACATGTACGGCACAAGCGAATGAAAATTACATCCGGTGAAAATATCGCTACAACATCGCAGGAGCGGCATGGCAAAGCAGCCGGCCCGATACCATGACCAGGGCGGGACGCCCCGATACAGAGGGAGCCAGATGGCAGGACCACCCGGGGATGACACCTTCCGGGCGACACTGGCCACTGTCGCCCCGGGCACCCCTTTCCGGGACGGACTTGAGCGCATCCTGCGCGGCCATACCGGCGGTCTGATCGTACTTGGTCACGACAAGGCGGTCGAAGGCGTCTGCACGGGCGGTTTCGAGCTGGACGTCGAGTTCTCCGCCACCCGGCTGCGGGAACTGGCGAAGATGGACGGCGCGATCGTCCTGTCGTCCGACCTGCAGCGGATTGTCCGCGCAGCCGTCCACCTGGTGCCTGATCCAACCATTTTCACCGAGGAATCCGGTACCCGGCACCGCACGGCCGAACGGGTCGCCAAGCAGAGCGGATACCCGGTGATCTCGGTCAGCCAGTCGATGCGCATCATCGCGCTGTACGTGGCCGGCCGGCGCTATGTCCTCGACGACTCGGCCGCGATCCTGTCCCGGGCCAACCAGGCGCTGGCCACTCTTGAGCGCTACAAGATGCGGCTGGACGAGGTCGCCGGCACACTCTCCGCACTTGAAATCGAAGATCTTGTCACCGTTCGTGACGCGATATCGGTCAGCCAGCGCCTGGAGATGGTCCGGCGCATCGCCGACGAGATCGAGGGCTACGTCGTCGAGCTGGGAACCGACGGCCGCCTGCTCTCCCTGCAGCTCGAGGAGCTGATGGCGGGGGTCGAAACCGAGCGGGAACTCACCGTCCGTGACTACCTTCCCTCCGGGGGCAAGGTCGGTACGGCAGCCGAGGTCCTGGCGCAGCTGTCCGCAATGTCACCGACGGAACTGCTGGACCTGACCGTGCTCGCCCGCGCACTGGGTTTTTCCGGCGGCGCGGACGTGCTCGACAGCCAGATCAGCCCCCGCGGCTACCGGATGCTGGCCAAGGTGCCACGGCTGCCGCGAATGGTCGTTGACCGGCTCGTCGACCACTTCAGTACCCTGCAAAAACTGCTGGCAGCCGGAGTGGACGACCTGCAGACTGTCGAGGGCGTCGGCGAGGCACGCGCCAGGGCCGTCCGCGAAGGGCTGTCCCGCCTCGCCGAATCCAGCATCCTCGAACGCTATGTGTGAACCGTCGAATTTTCAGGAAGCGGAAATTCGGTCACACCCACGATGCACCGCCGACCGCCGACCCGGGAACTGGGCCTCCGGCGTCGCGAGAAAAACATGATCACGCCGCCTTCGGCCCGCCAGTGACCCAAGGGCACAGGCCCTGATCTGCCCGGCCGACGGCCATGCCAGGATGGCGGGGATGGCATCTACTGTGGTTGCGGCTACCGTGGCTACCGCGTCTGCCACAGCCGACCCGCGAGTCCCTTCGGCGTTCGCCGACGCCGTCCTCGAGTGGTACGGAATCCACGCCCGTGATCTCCCCTGGCGGAATCCGGACGTAAGCCCCTGGGCGGTTCTCGTCAGCGAGATCATGCTCCAGCAGACGCCGGTGAACCGGGTCCTGCCGGTATGGCACACCTGGCTGGACCGCTGGCCGACCCCGCCGGCGCTCGCCGCGGAACCGGCCGGCGAGGCCGTCCGCATGTGGGGGCGCCTGGGTTACCCGCGCCGGGCGCTGCGGCTGCACCAGGCCGCGGTAACCATCACCGAAGAACACCGCGGTTCGATTCCCGACGATCTGGAACAGCTGCTGCGGCTGCCGGGGGTGGGGACCTACACCGCCAGAGCGGTCGCCGCGTTCGCCTTCCGCCAGCGCCACGCCGTGATCGACGTCAATGTCCGGCGGTTCGTCGGCCGGGCGATCAACGGCCGCGACGACCAGCGGACGGCCGTGTCACGCCAGGACCTGGAACTGGTCGAATCGTTGCTGCCGCAGGACGCCGAAAGCGCGGCCCGGGCCAGCGCCGCGTTCATGGAACTCGGGGCGTTGGTCTGCGTCGCGCGTGCCCCGCGATGCGTGGCCTGCCCGGTCCGGCAGGAGTGCGCCTGGCAGCGAGCGGGCAGCCCGGCCGTGGAGGGTCCGGGCCGGCGCGCCCAGAGCTACGCCGGGACCGACCGGCAGGTGCGCGGACTGCTGCTCGCGGTGCTGCGGGAGTCACGTGTTCCAGTGCGCCAGGACGTCCTGGACTCCGTGTGGGACAAGCCTGTGCAGCGCGACCGTGCTCTGCGGGGCCTGCTCGACGATGGTCTTGTCGTCGCGGTCGCACCCGGCGTGTACGCCCTACCCGGCGAGTAGGCCCCACCCGGCGGCCGTGGTAAGGCCGGTCCGGTCGTGAGGCCGGCGGCAAGTACGCGGACTGCTGTGACACCGCGCATATACGCGATCGGAGGCCGTGGCGTCCTGCCGCCGGCCCTGGGCCGCACAGCTCTCGCCCATATTTGCTATAAAGCAATATCGAGGCTTTGCGAGCATCCGCCGGCAAACCGGCCGGACCCGAAGTAAATGGTGCTGAACAGCTTAATTCGTAGCTCGTTCGAGATGATCGGAAAAAGGACCACGCAGTTGGCTGCAAATGCATCGAACCGGATTGCTAGCTTCACATCGAGGAGGCCCGAACATGGACACCGACGGCGACCTTGTTCCCGAACCCCGAGGCATACCCGCTCCGACGCCGGCCTCGCTCGCCGAGGTGGTGACGGTACGGCACGGCCCTCTGGTCGACCACGAGCTCGTTCTCACAACCGGAGCAACCGCGTCCGACCTGACGTCCGCGATGATCCTGGTGCCGCCACAGGCTGCACTGGTGAGCTTCCACGGTGACGTCGACCTGTCACTGATCTTCCGTGAAACATCTCGGGGCCGCGACGACGACCCCGACGACCTGGCCGGGTCGTCCACGTAGAGCCGGGTCGTCCACATAGAGCCGAGACCTGACGAGCTACGGGCGGCGACGACCGCTTGGTGTGCGGGTATGTGGACCGGGCAGGGTAGCCAGGCAATATCGTGGGCGGGTGGCCATACTCTCTCCCCGCGGCGAGGACTTCCCTCGCTGGTATCAGGACGTGCTCGCCAAAGCTGAACTGGCCGACAACGGCCCGGTCCGGGGAACCATGGTCATCCGACCGTACGGCTACGCGATCTGGGAGCGGATGCAGGCCAACGTGGACTCCCGGATCAAGGCGACCGGAGCGGTCAACGCCTACTTTCCGCTGTTCATCCCCGAGAGCTACCTGCGCCGGGAGGCCCAGCACGTCGAAGGTTTCAGCCCCGAGCTCGCAGTCGTCACCCACGGTGGCGGCAAGGAGCTGGAAGAACCGGTCGTGGTCCGCCCGACCAGCGAGACCGTGATCGGCGAGTACATGGCGAAGTGGACGCAGAGCTACCGCGACCTGCCGCTCCTGCTCAACCAGTGGGCGAACGTGGTGCGCTGGGAGCTGCGTCCCCGGCTGTTCCTGCGCACCAGCGAGTTCCTCTGGCAGGAGGGGCACACCGCCCACGTCGACGAGGCGGACGCCGCCGCCTACGCCCGCCGCATCCACCTCGAGGTCTATCTGGAGTTCATGACCTCGGTACTCGCGCTGCCCGTCTTCGTCGGTCGCAAGACCGCGAAGGAGCGTTTCGCCGGAGCCACCAACACCCTCACCCTCGAGGCGATGATGGGTGACGGCAAGGCGCTGCAGATGGCGACCAGTCACGAGCTCGGGCAGAACTTCGCCCGCGCCTTCGACATCGACTTCCTGGGCGCCGACGGCCGGCGACACCTGGCATGGACCACGTCGTGGGGTTCGTCGACCCGCATGATCGGCGGACTGATCATGGCTCACGGTGACGACAACGGGCTCCGGGTACCCCCGCGACTCGCGCCCACGCAGGTGCTCGTGCTGCCCGTCAGGGACGATGCAGCGCTCGTCGAGCAGGTTTCCGGGATCACCGAGGGGTTGCGGGCCGCTGGTGTGCGCGTTCAGCTGGACGCCCGGCCCGGCCTTTCGTTCGGCCGGCGGGTCACCGACGCCGAGCTCAAGGGCATTCCGGTACGCGTTGAGCTCGGCCCGCGCGACCTTGCGGCCGGCACCGTCACCCTGGCCCGTCGCGACACCTCGGAGAAGATCGTCATACCGCTCGACGACGTGCTGACCCGCGTGCCCGCGCTGCTGGACGACGTCCAGGACACCATGTACAGCACGGCCCTGGCCGCCCGCGACGCTCGCACCCACGACGTCGGGAACCTGGACGAGGCGGTCGAGGCGGCATCGGTGGGCTTTGCCCGCCTGCCGTGGGTCGCTGTCGGTGACAGCGGTGAAGCCCGACTCACCGAGGAGTCGTTGACCGTCCGGTGCATCCAGCGGCCCGACGGTACGATTCCGGACAGTGTGGACGAACCCGACCTGGTCTGCATCGTCGCCCGCGCCTACTGACCAGGCAGCCGTGGCCCCGACAACCCTGGCCTGACAGCCTGGCCTGACAGCCTGGGACAGACCGGTGGCCCGACGGGCTCTGACCGGACGACCTCGCCCTCGGCATCTGACGGTCGCCTGCGGGCGGGCTCGCGTACGGCCGTCTCGCCTACATCAGCTGGATCTCCTGGATCGCTTGATCGCTTGGATCGCCCCTGAATCACTTGGATTGCCTACAGCCGATCTCCCCGGCGTCGGGCTCGCGGGCTACCGGGCGTACTGCTGGTTAACGCTGCCTTCCCCGGGTATTTCCAAGATCGAGCTGATGGCACCCGGCTGCCGGCGGCCGTGCGACTACGCAGACCCCGCCTGATCGGAGCACGATCAGGCGGGAGTCGCCGCAGTGTCGCGCCGTCACAGGCCCCGAGGAGGACGGGAGTACGTTCATGGGCGAGAATCCGGACAAAATCAGGACGGATATCGAGGCGACCAGGTCCCGACTCACCGAAGAGCTCGGTCTGCTGTCGGAGAAGATAAGTCCGAGCCGGGTCGCGGGACGGACAGCCGCGGATGCCAGGAGCGCTGTGGCCCACGCCCGGGAACGGGTGGCAAGCGGCGCGGCAGGCGCTCGTACGCGGTTTGCCGGGGCCACCGAGGAACTCGCACCCAAGGCGTCGGCAACAGCCCACAAGGCTTCGGTAACCGCCCATAAGGCAAAACAGACCGCGGACGAGGTGGTATACCGGGCCAGCCAGAACCCACAGGTCATCGCAACCAGCAGAAAGGTCCGGGAGTCCACGGGCCAGGCCGTGCGGACGACACGCAGGTGGGCCACGGACAATCCCGGCGCCACCCGTGCCGTGGTGACCGGTGTGGTCGGTACGGCAGTGACAATTGCGGCCGTCACCGTCATAGTGAGGCGGCGTCGCTGCCGGAGCTGGGGCGAATAGTCACCTCGGCGCCGAGCCTGCAGGCGCTGGCGGGCCAAAGGCAGTGCGATCATGTTTCTTTCGCGCCGCCGGAGGCCAAGCCCTCCGGTCATGCAGCAGTCCGGGGCGCGAGGTGGCCGGTCAGGTGGTTACACGCCCTGTTTTGATCAGGAGATCGAGGGTGAAAACGGCTGCCAGCACGACCGTGTATTCCATCGGTTTCATGACTCGACGACAACGGTCTCACGCGGTTGTGGTGCGGATGTCAGTCGTGGTGCGGATGTCATGTGCGTTCTGGGCTTCTCGGGCGTCGGCGGCGTCCCTGCGCCCTTCTTCGGTCGCGGTCGGCTTGACGTCGTCACCGATCACGGTGCAGTCCCGTCCCCGTGCCTTGGCTATGTACAGGGCCCGGTCCGCCATTCCGACCAGCTCCACCTGATCCGAGACGTGCACGGGAAAGGCACATGCGCCCACCGACACGGTGGCGGAAAGCCAGGTGTCGGCATTCACGGCGATCGGGCTGTCGGCCACCTTGGTTCGCATCCGTTCGGCGACCACACTCAGCTCGTCCAGATGGACATTGGGGGCCAGCAGAGCGAACTCCTCACCACCATAACGGGCGAGCACGTCGCCCGGGCGCGTGGTCCCGCGCAACCGGACACTGATCTCGGCGAGTACCCGGTCGCCCGCGGGATGACCATGATGATCATTGATCGCCTTGAAATGGTCGACATCTATGATGAAGAGCGCCAACAAACCCCCGGTACGGCGTACCCGAGCGAGCTCTATCGGCAGCTCCGCCTCAAGAAAACGGCGTGTGTACAGGCCGGTCAGGCCATCGGTGATCGCCAGGCGACGTTGGTCGGAGACCAGGACCGCCATACGGGCGATCGTCAACAGGAACATCAGGGCGCACGCCACAGCAACTATCGGAATGTCGTAGGTGACCCCGCGGGCATACTGAACCAGCATCATGACGGGCGCGACCAGGGCAGCACTGAGCAGGACGGTGAGGCGACATCGATCGAGGTTCTCGTCCCCGGCCGGAGTCGGCTCGGCAAGGCAGGCCATTGTCGGATGAAGCGCCGCCGCGCCCAGCGAGAGATTACCGGCGAGCCAGATCACGTCCAGGAAGTTTCCCATCTGGTAGGTGCCGTTCAGCTGTTGCAGTCCGTACAGGGTGTCGGCAGTCATGATTGCCACGAGATTGCCCATGAGCAGGAAGAACGCCAACGGGTGGCGACCGGATCCAAGGACCAGCTTCAGCCCGACCGCGAACAGGGCGAGATCCATCACCGGGTATCCGACCAGTGGGACGGCTTCGACCAGCCGGCCGGAGTCGCTGCGGACGTAAGGTCCGATGATATAGAGCCACGACAGCATGGTCGCGGCGACCGCGAGCGTCCCGGCGTCCAGCAGACCAGGCAGGTCACGCCCGGGAGTGCGGTGCCGGACGAGCAGCACCAGACCCGCCACGACGAGCGGGTAACGGGACAGATAGAAAGCGTCGGAGACGACCCGGAAATCCGCGACACCCAGAACGTCGCGCAACAGATAGCAGGTCATGCCGGCAACCACGTACACCACCTGGCCGGCTCCCAGCAACAGCCAGGGCAACCGTGGCACGGGCTTGAGCCGGGCCAGACCAACAAAGACCGCCGCAGCCGATGACGTGCTGATCAGACAGTAGCCCGCCACCCGTCCCGTACCATGAACAGGTATCAGACGGTATCCGATCACAAGACCGGCTCCGACCATCAGGTAAAGCAACCATGGCCGGCTCACGAAACGGCTGGAATCGGCTCTCCCCCACCCCATCAGGTCGCCCCCTGGCAGCAGGGTGGTCGACCGCGGAACCCGCCCATCCGGGCGGTTCGGTGACATGTCAGGGTTCGTGTCATCCTGAAAATGGCTTTCATGGCGAGATACCCGGATCTGTCCGGTGGCGTGGAAAATCTCATACCGATGATATGGCATAAAAACCGTGCTGCAATAGGCAAAGCACTCCCAAATTACCCGACGACGACATCCTGCAACCGGTTCGGCCAGGTTTCCCGTGAAACTCCCGTGACGATCGACACCAACAGGTGGAGATCTCTCGGCGGCTCAGGGGCCTGGGTCTGTCGGACCTCCCGGATCGGCTTCCGGAGCCCGGATCCAGGAGGAACCCCGGACGCACCAGAATCATGATCACGATGCCTTTGATCCTCCAGCAGCCCAGACACCTGGACCTGCCAGATCGGCCTTCGGGCCTCCCGGATCGGCTTCCGGACCTCGGGAGCGGAAGAAACATGATCGCGGCGCCTTCGACCCTCGGAGAGGTCGCCGCGGCCACGATGCGTGACACAAAGCGGCTCTGTTGCCGCGCGCCGCCCTGCCCCACCGTCGCGCCGCCATCTCGACACAGGCGGCCGGTCCCCCCTACCGAACGGCCAGCCAGTCGGCCTACCGGAGGACAACAGCCGGTACCCGCAAAGCATCACGTGACCGACATCCCTTACGTCGACTTGTTCGTCCGTCTTCGGGTTCAGTGAAACAGTATGGACGAATGCTTTTCTCTATCAACGTATGGGCCCGTCCTATCCGCAGCGTGGCCGCCAGGCGTGACCAGGAGATCCGTGCTCTACGCGCAGCTCTCGGCCCACCGTGGAGAGGTGGCCGACACCGGAGGCCGGCCTGGCCACGCGACCTGTGGGGCTGGCTGGACATCGCCATGGAACTCGGCATCGGCCAAAAAATGTTGACTGTTGACTCAACGAAGGGCGCCGAAGCCGGTCCGGATGCGGCATGTGCCACAAACCAGCACCATCACGGCCGAGCACGTGATCATAAACACCGTCATCGGACGGTGACGTGTCACGAAGCCGGGCAGCAGGAAGCGGAGCCGCGGGCAATCCTGCGGGCTTCCAGGTCCGAAACAGAACGTATTGACCCAGCAGGTCCAGGAAGTCCCAGGCGGACCCGGAGGTCGCCACACCGCCGCCTGCTCAACACCCCCCGGAGCTGGGCTTCCAGCAGCGCGAAAAAAAAACATGATCATGCCACTTTTGGCACGCCGGTAGCCTGGAAGATCAGGCCGTCCCGGGCTGCCTGATGCCTGATACCGCGGGACTAATCCGCCTGCGGGCAAACCCTTTACCTATACACGCCGATCCAGCAACAGTAAGCAGGTGTGATCAATCGTACGTTTGAACACGGTGACTGGTTTGTTCCCGCTCGAGAAAGTTGATGCGCTCACAGTCGCAAAGCCCACCGACTCGGTAGCGTGATCCCCAAGGTGGGGGAGTCGCAGGAGAGGAGCGGGCGTGCTGGCGCCGCTGACCGACGCTGATCCCCGAAAAGTCGGGAGGTACTGGCTCCAGGGGCGACTGGGTGCCGGCGGGATGGGCACTGTTTACCTCGGTTTCGATGAGGATGGCCATCCCATAGCGGTGAAGGTCATCCGGCCGGAGCTGATTGGTGACGCGGACTTCCGGGAACGGTTCCGCCGTGAAGTTGCGGCCGCGCGCCGCGTCCGCGGCAAGTTCGTTGCGGAGGTCCGTGACGCCGACGTCGACGCGGAACGCCCATGGATGGCCACCGAATACGTCGACGGTGTCAGCCTTGCGGCGGCCGTCGGTGAGCGAGGGCGCCTGAGCGGTTCCATGCTCATCGACCTCGCCGCGAGCCTCGCCGACGCCCTCGCCGCCATCCACGCCGCCGGGCTGGTGCATCGCGACCTCAAACCGTCCAACATCTTGCTTGCCTGGGACGGCCCGAAGGTCATCGACTTCGGTGTCGCCCACGCTGTTGACACAACCGAGCACACCCAGACCGGCCACATCATCGGGACGGTCGCCTGGATGGCTCCGGAGCAGCTCCGCGGCGAGCGGGCAGGACCCGCGGCCGACATCTTCTCCTGGGCCATGTGCGTGGCGTTCGCCGCAACCGGCCGCCACCTGTTCGCGGCGGACACGCCCACCGCCTCCGCCATCCGCATGCTGCGGGAAGAACCGGACCTCAGCGGCATACCGGAAGGTCTGACGCCGCTGACCCTGCGGGCTCTCAACCGGGACCCGAGCAGACGGCCCACCGCCGTCGAACTCGTCACCGGCATCGTCCGCAACTACCCGGACAGCGTTGACCTGGCGGACCAGGTCACCCGGCGTGTCCTGGTCACGCCCCCGCCCCCGCCACCAGCGGCATCCGCTCCGGTGGCCGATCGCGCGGGAGGCCCGCGCGCAGCGGACCGGCTGGGCGGTCCCGCCGGTCACGCGGTCGTCACCGAGACCCCGCCCGGACAGCCCGGCGCCGGGCATGCCGGCGCTGTGCACCCAGGCAGCGGGCACCCAGGCAGCGGGCATGCCGGTGTCATGCGCCGCTGGCAGCTGGCACTGGTCACCGTGGCTGCCGGTATCGCGCTCGGGGTGACCACCGGGCTGGTCGTGGCCGTCGCCATGCGTGTCGCCCCCAGCGGCAACGCGAGCCTCCCCGGCGCGATGACGACACCAGCAGCCGGTGTGCCTTTCCCCAGCGGCAACGCGACAGTCCCGACGGCTGGAGGGTTGTGGACGCCCGGCCCGCCGGCATCGGCCGGGTTTGCGCTCACCCAACCACCGGGAGCCGTGGCCTGGACGCTGTCAGGACAGTCCACGAGTACGCCGCTGCCGCCCTCCGCTCAGCCGGCTCAGCCCGCTCCCGACGCCGAGAACGTTGCGCAATCGTCACCGAAGGAGCCGACGGCCCCGACTGAACCGGCTCCCACCAGGACGACCCCACCACCCCCCGCCACCACAACCTCGGCGAAGCCACCGCAGCCGCCGCCGACCTCGCCGGCGCCGGCTCCCACCAGGAC
>NZ_CAAAFT010000487.1:0-2471 GCF_900634765.1 Candidatus Protofrankia californiensis
CCCACCAGGACGGCCCCACCATCCCCCGCCACCACGACCCCGGCGAAGCCACCGCCGAGCTCCCCGTCCAAGGCGCCCACCGCATCGTCGTCCGGATCTCCATCCGTCTCGTCCTCAGGTGCGGTGGCGCCACCACCGCGGGCGTCCTCCACCCAATCGGTGGCGCAGACGTCCAGACCGCGGTCTACGGCGAGACCTCAATCGTCGGCAAACCGCGACCAGTCCGCACCGTCCGAGCCGTCCCGCCCATCCGGACCGGCCGGACGGCCCGCATCCACGACCGGGGAGGGCACGGCTACGACCGGGAAGGGGACAACGACCGCAGGCTCCAGCTCCAGCGATACCGCCGACAACAGAACTTCTGCCCTGCGGAGCCCGACGGGGCAGCCGGCCGTCGCCCGCCTGCCCCGTACGCCTCACGGTAACGGGATCGCTGAATGCTCGGCCCGAGCGAGGACGCTCACATCCCGTGGCGGCGGGTGGCTGCTACGGATCCTGACGGGTGGGCCTGCCGGTGGCGCCGGGTGGCGGACCAACCTTCATGCGGTCTTCCGCCCGGCCGTCTTCGACCTGTCGTTCTTCACCGCACCGGTCCTCCACGTGCTGGCTGTCGCTTTCGGTTCCCCTCCCCTCGTGCGGGGGTCAACCCTGACGAAGCATCCTTGTCAGGGTTCTTCCCATGCGCTGACCCACCCTCCTGACCAGGCCGGCACGCCCGATCACGGTTATTCCCTCACCTTCGTGGTCTGAAGTACCCACTTCGCATCGACTCACAGTCACCGGATCCGATCTCATGGTGACCGTATGCTCATGGGTGGTGGCCGGACCCGCGACAGGCACGCCCGTCGCGGGTCCGGCCACCAACGGGGCTCAGATTCCGATCAACCCCGAGAGCGACGTCGGGTCACTTCCACGAGGGCCCAGCCCTGCCCTCGGTCGGCAGCCTGGGCACCGCCGTGATCCCCAGGACGCGGAGGACCCTGTGACCAACTGCCTTCCAGATCCCGACATGGGAGCCGTCCGCGCCGCCCCCGTCCGGGACAACCCGTGACCACGAAGAACGCGCGAGACATCCCACCAAAACACAGACACGAGGCCGCACGACCGGCACCCAGCCAGCGCGTACTCATCGCACGCGCCATGTTGCGGTCAGTCCTAAGCGTCACCGTGCTGATGGTCCTGTACTACCTACTTCCATTTGACCACGGCGTGAACACCGGTACGGGGATTGCCCTGACTGCCGTCCTGCTGGTGTTCGCCGGTATCATCGGCATGCAGATCCGGCGGATCGCCCGATCCGCCTACCCCGGGCTGCGGGCCGTGGAGGCTTTCGCGGTGTCCCTCCCATTGTTTCTATTGATTTTTGCGGGGACCTACTTCGTGCTCGGTCGCGAACAGGCCTGCGCATTCACCCAGGCGATGACGCGTACGGACGCCCTGTATTTCACGATCACCGTGTTCACCACCGTCGGTTTCGGCGACATCACCCCCCTGACCCAGACCGCCCGGATCATCACCATGATTCAGATGCTCGGCAACCTCGTCGTGATCGGCCTTGTCGCACGGATTTTCCTCAGCGCGATCAGCGCCGGGATACACCGCCGCTCTGCCCGGGAATCGGAGTGAGGGGAATTCGTCCAGCGGCGACCGGGCAGCCCGGGCAGCCGGCCATCCGGCCGACCTTCCGATCATCGACCCGCCGGTCAGGATATCGATCATGATGATCGGCATGATCGACCTCGCGACAGGCATAACGGTCGACAGAGCCGACATGAACGAAACGAGCGAAGCGGGTGAAACGGACACCGACGAGCCGCCGGACTCCTGACGGCGCAACGCACCCATGACGCACAGCGGTAGAATCCCGGCACATATCCGTAAGAGGCTATGAAGATCAAAAAGGTTGACTGGGACGCTGTTACGTTATGCATGTCGGGGGGTCGGGACATGACAACAGGTGAGCCGCACCGCGGCCCTACCGTACGTCGGATTGTCCTGGGCTCCCAGCTCCGTCGATTACGCGAGGGTAAGGACATCAGTCGCGAGGCGGCCGGATACAGCATCCGGGCTTCCGAATCGAAGATCAGTCGCCTGGAGCTGGGACGCGTCAGCTTCAAGGAACGTGATGTCGCCGACCTACTCACCCTCTACGGCGTCACGGACGACGCCGAGCGGGAGCCGCTGCTGTCCCTGGCCCGCGACGCCAACCAGCCGAGCTGGTGGCAGAATTACAGCGACGTCCTGCCGAGCTGGTTTCAGCCGTATATCGGGCTGGAGGAGTCGGCGACGCTGATCCGGGCCTATGAGGTCCAGTTCATTCCGGGCCTGCTCCAGACCGAGGATTACGCTCGCGCCGTCATCGTTCAAGGCAGCCGGGGATCCTCGCGCGAGGACGTCGAACGCCGAGTAAACGTACGGATGCAGCGTCAGAAAATCCTGACGCGACCCGACCCTCCCCATCTGTGGACGGT
>NZ_CAAAFT010000487.1:2890-17419 GCF_900634765.1 Candidatus Protofrankia californiensis
ACCCTCCCCATCTGTGGACGGTGGTGGACGAGGCCGCCCTGCGGCGTTCGATCGGTGGGCCCAAGGTGATGCGCGCCCAGCTCGAACATCTGATCGCTCTGACGGAGCAGCCGAACGTCACCCTTCAGGTGATGCCCTTCGCCTTCGGCGGCCACATCGCCGAGGGTGGCGCGTTCAGCATCCTGCAGTTCCCCGAAGCGGACCTGCCCTATGTGGTCTACCTCGAGCAGCTCGCCGGCGCGGCTTATCTGGACAAGCTGGAGGATGTGGACCGCTACCTGGCCGCCATGAACCGTCTCTGCGTCGACAGCGTGCCCCCGGAGCACGCCGCCGAACTGCTCGGCAAGATTGTCGGTGAGATCTGAACAGCCGCCGGCGAGACTGATCGGCAGCCAAGACCACGCTCGGCTGATATCACAGATTGTAGTCAGCGGCCGCGGCCACAACCGACCAGGCCGGAGCCGACGTCTTCACCTCACACTACTCCCTCGGTATGCCTCTCGGTACTGGAGCCTCCGAGCGCCCCCGAACTTTCCCGGAATTAGGCAGATAAGGGCTAGGATCTCTGAGTTGGGACCCGGCGCAGCAGACGCCGGACGGAAGGACCTGACATGGGACTTGACGCGGCAGACGAGGATCAACCACCCGCCAACCTCAACCCGGACGTGCCACACATCGCCCGGATCTATGACTACTTGCTCGGCGGTAGGAACAACTATGCCGCCGACCGCGAGGTGGGCGAGCAGATAATGGCGGCCGTACCCAGTACCGCCGCCAGCGTGCTCGCGAATCGAGCGTTCCTGGGCCGAGCCGTGCACCACCTGGCTACCGAGGCGGGCATCCGGCAGTTCCTCGACATCGGGACCGGCCTGCCGTCCGCCGACAACACCCACGAGGTCGCGCAGCGGGCGGCCCCAACCTCACGGATCGTCTACGTCGACAACGACCCGATCGTCCTCGTTCACGCCCGGGCGCTGCTGGCCAGCTCCCCGCAGGGCGCGACCGCGTACATCGAGTCCGATCTACGCAATCCGGATGCGGTCCTGAAGAAGGCCGCGGCCACGTTGGACTTCACCAGCCCGGTGGCGGTCATGCTGGTGGCGATCCTGCACTGCATCGCGGACGAGGACGATCCGTACGGGATCGTCACCACGCTTCTGGATGCTGTGCCGTCCGGCAGCTACCTGGTATTTTCCCATCCGGCCAGCGACATCATCCCCGAAGGGATGCGCCAAGCCCAGACGCATATAAACGCCTCGGCGACCGAGAAGATCATTTTTCGCTCGCATGCGGAGGTCTCGCGGTTCTTCGACGGACTGGAGCTGCTGGAGCCGGGGATAGTCCCAACCACCCAGTGGCGGCCCGATCCGGGGGCTGACACCACCCCGATGCCCGTATGGGCCGGCCTCGCCAGAAAACCGTAGGACCGCTGTCGCGTCAGACAAGCTCGGCATAGTTCGACCTACGCAGGCCGATCCGGCTGACCGGATGGGGCGAGCACCACAGCCCGCCCCATCCACAGGTGCTCACTCCATCACCACCGGTCAGCAGATATCCCTCCCTGCGATGGGAGTGGTCGGGTCGAACCTTTCGGAGTATTCCGGTTCGCCCGGTTCGGGAGCGGTGAACCCGGGCGGCTCGCCCGGGGCGAGCAAACCCTTTTTCATAGCTTCGCAGTCGAAATCCCAGTACAGACTGCCCTTACCACCGCTGTAATATATTCCCTCTTCACCTGTCCGCACCGTTCCCGCCCGGTGAAAGGTGAATTCAAGGTCACGGTGCACCGTGAACAGCGCCTGGAACGAATGACGACGCAGCGGATAGACGTACACGTGATTCGTTGCAATCTTCAGCGTTCCCGGCTGCTCGCCGAGAGCATAGGTGATGGTGCCCTTCACGCGGACGTCGGGGAGCACCAGCGTCACACCCGGCGCGAAACGCGCTGCGAAGGAGAGAAGCTCCTTCTGCCTCGATGGATCACCAGCCATTTCCTGGAAAGACCGTCGCATCCCGTCGTTCACGACCGCGTACACGGGGCCGAGGTCGCCGCCAAATACCCAGGGGTCCAGGTAGGCGGTGGCCATGAATTTCTTCATCTGTTGCAGGGCCGCCTCAACCTCGGCCGCGGTGAAAGAGCCGGTGTCGGCCGCAGCGGGCAGGACGAGTCCGTCCGCGCCGGAGGCGAAGCTCGCGGCCGGGGTACCGGCAAACGGATCAGCGGATGCCGGTCGTGCCGGTGAGCTGGGACCGGCCGACGTCGGCGCGGTCGGTGACGCCACCGGCCGATCGTCCCGTATCCCGGTGCAACAGCGGCAGACCGAGCAACACGCCCGCGCAGAAGCCCACGACGAGAACCGCCGCAACAACCAGCAGGACCCCCGGCGGACGACGGCCCCGACCCCGACGGGCATGCTTGTTGAGGATGTCCCCCCACGGGTCGTACTGATGAATACTCACTGAAAGTCCCCATAAGGGGACGACACCGACACGGCTGGCAGTATGGTATGCGGCTGTCGATCACAGCGCTCAGCCTCCCGAAACAGGACGATCCGAACCACACCACACACTGATCAACCTGACGTCGACGCTCACGCGCGGCCGCCGTCGGCCATGTCTACTGATCCGGATTCGTCCTGGGGTGCTTTATCATTCGTCGTCATTCGTCGTCGAGGCAGATCAGTCCCCAGGGACGGTCGTTGACGCGGGTCATGACGAGGGTGGCCCGGCAGGCGCCGGACAGCTTCAGGCGTTTACGGAGTTGGTCGACGTCACCGGCCAGGCCATGCCGCCGGATGTCGACCGCTCCGATGTCCAGTTCCCGCAGGCGGGCAGGCAGCTGTTTCTGGTTCCATGGTGCGGAATCTCGGTAATCCCCAGGGTAAGGCCGTGACCTGCGGAAACGCTTAAATATCGCCGTCCGTTACACCGTTTCTCGAGCTCTGCCCCGTCGACGGGGCGGGTGAAGCAGGCCCTCACCCTGTACGAGCAAACGCTGGCCAACGCCCTGCTGCCGAGACTCGCGGACGAGGTCGAGTCGGCTGGCGAGCCGGTGGTGCTCGTCCGCGACGGCCACCAGGACGTGATGCTCGTGCCGGCCGTCGACGCCACCGCCTACCGGGCGTGGATGTCGCACCGGGAGACCGTCGACCTCGCCACCGGCCCCGACGCCCAACGGGAGATCGCCGACTCCCGCGGCGAGTACGCCGGAGGCGAGTTCACCACAAGCAGATAAGGCCGATCCTAGAGGACGGTGCCATGGCCATGAATCGCATCTTCCCCGCTATCCCGTCAGGAGGTTAGTCACCCAGGGGATGATGAGCGCCATCCTCGATTGCCGAGGATGGCTTCTGAACGTGGTCGGGGTGGCGGGATTCGAACCCACGACCTCTTCGTCCCGAACGAAGCGCGCTACCAAGCTGCGCCACACCCCGCGACCATCACGAAGTCTACCTGATCCGTCGGCGCACCCTCGGCACCGGGTGACCGGTCAGGTCCACGGTAACCGGGTCGGGTCAGGTCCACGCTGCCTGCGCGAGGGTGATCAGAGTGGCCTCCGGCCGGCAGGCGAAGCGGATCGGCGCGAACGGGGACGTCCCGAGGCCCGCGGAGACGTGCAGCCACGACGAACGCCCGCCGGCTTCATAGCGGGACAGTCCGCGGACCCGGCCACGGTCGAGGCCGCAGTTGGCGACCAGCGCCCCGACGAACGGCACGCGGATCTGCCCGCCGTGGGTGTGACCGGACAAGGTCAACGCCACGCCGTCCGCGGTGTAGGCGTCCAGTACCCGGGGTTCCGGGGTGTGCGACAAACCCAACATCAGGTCGACGTCGCCGTTGTCGCGCGGGCCGAGCACCGCAGAAAGATCGTCCCGCTTGAGCCTGGCGTCGTCGACACCGCGGACGTCGATCCGCTGCCCGGCGACGCGCAGCACCGTCCGGGTGTTGGTCAGGTCGAGCCAGCCGCTGTCGGCGGCCAGGCTCTTGGCGAAACCGGCCCAGTCCAGCGGGGGGCCCTTCGGGGTGGAGTCCTCCTTCGACAGCAGGTAGCGGTGCGGACTCTTCAGCGTCGGAACGTAGTAGTCGTTGTTGCCCGGCACGAACACACCGGGGAATCCGAACAGGGACGACAGCGCCAGCAGCGTCGGCTCGTCGGCGTCCGGATGTGACAGGACGTCACCGGTCAGCGCCACCAGATCGGGCACCAGACGGGCCAGGTCCGCGATCCACGCCAGCTTGCGCTTCTGGTTCGGGGTGATGTGCAGGTCGGAGATGTGCAGGATGTGCAGCGGCTGCGCACCCTGCGCGAGCACCGGCACCACCACGCGACGCAGGGTGTAGGCGGTGCGCTCGTATCCGGCGGCGTAGGCCAGGGCAAGGGCACCTGCCGCGCCGAACCCGGTGGCCGCCCGTCCGGTGGGGCGTCCCCACGTCCGCAACGGTGACCGCTCCAATCGTCGCCCGCTCGTCATCGGACCAGTGTGGCCCACGTTGCGCCGTTGTGGGCAATCCCCGGGCCGCGTCGCGTGCGTCGTTACCCACTGGACGCCCGGAGACCTGGACCTCCGGCAGCGCGAGAAAAACATGATCACGCTGCCTTTGGCCCATTGGGCACCCGGTTGACCCACTGGGCGCCCGGTCGGCGGCCACCCGGCGCCCAGGTTCACGATCGCCGGCCTCCGCTGGGAGTCCACTGACGCTGAGGTCCACTAAGGTCACCGTGTGAGCGAACTCAAGGACCGTCTGCGGGCGGATCTCACCACGGCGATGAAGGCGCGGGACGCGCTGCGGACGTCCACCCTGCGGATGGCCATGGCGGCGGTGAAGGACGAGGAGGTAGCCGGCAGGAGCGCCCGCGAACTGTCCGACGCCGAGGTGCAGAAAGTGCTCACCCGCGAGGTCCGCAAGCGACGGGAGGCCGCCGAGGCCTTTGCTGCCGCCGGCCGTGCGGAGCAGGCCGCCAGGGAACGGGACGAGGGCGAGATCCTCGTAGCTTACCTTCCTCAGCAGCTCGACGACGACGAACTTGTCGCGATCATCGACAAGGTGATTGCCGAACGTGGTCTCGCCGGCCCGAAGGCCATGGGTATCGCGATGAAAGCGGTCCAGTCCGAGGTGGCCGGGCGTGCGGACGGGGCCCGCGTTTCCGCCCTGGTCCGCACCCGCCTGGCTTCTTCCCCTCCCGCCCAGGCATGAGAAGAACGACAACCACGTCTTGAGCGACCCACCAGCGGCTGGCGAGAAGACCTGCCAACAGCTGACGAGAAGCCCCGCTGACGGCCGGCGAGGAGACCCGCTGACGAGACGATGTGCCGGTGGCCGGCGCGAACTCGTCAGCCGGCGCCGGGCCCGGCGTTCCCCCGGTCGCGTCCGGGAGTTGCGGTAACGGGTTCGGCCCGGACAGGAGTTCTCCCGCCGTCGGACTGGGCAGGAACGCTCTCACCGTCGGACTGGGCAGGAGTGTTCTCGCTGTCGGAGTGGGATTGCAGGACGAAACCCTGCGAAACCATCAGCACGACCTCCGAACCCTCGTCCACCTCCTGGTTACCCCCGGGATTCATTGCCAGCACCGTTCCCTTGGTGAACGGGCTCCAGATCTCCTGGACCGTCACCCTGAAGCCCTGGGACGTCAGCTGTGCCTGTGCCGTGGCCACGTCCTGGCCGACGACGTCGGGCAGCATCTTCTTCAGCGGGTAGGGCTGGGTGCCGTCCGGGGACGGCATCGGCTCGACCGGCAGGGCGAGTCCGTCGATGGCGCCGCGCATGGTTTTCGCCCATACCTGAGCGGGCAGGCCGCCACCGTAGACGACCTTGTTACCCAGGACGTTGCGCAACGGATACGTTGTAGGCGAGCGCGGGTCGGCGACGGTCACGGCGGTGGCCAGCTGGGGGATGTAACCGGCGAACGACGCGGTGCTGAAGCCCTCGGCGGTTCCGGTCTTACCCGCGGCCGGCCTGCCGATCTGTGCGTTGGGGGCTCCGGTCCCGTGGAGGATGACGCCTTCCAGGACCGACGTGACCGTGTCCGCGATCTCTGCCTTGAGTACCTGGCGGCATGGTGCGGGCGCGGTGTAGGGCACCGGCCGGTCGGTACTACCGACCCGCTGGGTAATCGATTCGAAAGGCTGCGGATCGCACCGGACGCCGTGATTGGCGAGCGTGGCGTAGGCAGCCGCCAGATCCATGGTGGAGATCTCGTTGGTGCCGAGAACAGCTGCCCCGTCGACCGGTCCGATGCCGCCGCCGGGGCAGCGCAGGGACGCGGACTGGTTCTGCACCCGGCAGGAGGTCACACCCAGCCGGCGCGCCATTTCGGCGGTGTTCCGCAGACCGACCTTCTCCGCGAGCTGGATGTAGTAGGTGTTGACCGAGTCCCAGGTAGCCGTGGTCATGGAGTATAAGCCGGCCTCGTTCGGGTCGGCGTTGCCGAAGCAGTCCCCCGGACTCTGGCGTCTGTTCTCGTCGGTGTCCGGATTGTTGAAGACATTCGAGTGATAACACGCCGGAGAATTGTATGTGGTGTTCAGCGGCATCCCCTTTTCCAGGGCCGCGGCGAGCGTGAAGACCTTGAAGGTGGATCCCGGCGAGAAAGAGGCCTCTTCCAGCGGAATGATCTGCTTGGTGTGCACGAAGTCGGTGGTCCGCTCCGGTGGCAGGCCGTCCGCGGACGGGCCGTACTCCCGGTTGACGGTCAGCGCCAGCACCTTCCCGGTGCCCGGCTGGAGCATCGCAACGCCCACCGCGACCCGGTTCCCGGGCGGCACGACCGTGTTCGCCGCGTTCTGTGCGGCGGCCTGGGCGACCGGGCTGAGCGTGGTCTGGATCGTCAGGCCACCTTCGAACAGCAGCCGCTCCCGGTCCGCCTGGGTCGCCCCGAAGCGCTCGTCGGCGAGAAGCGTACGGCGGACGTACCCGCAGAAGAACGGTACCGAGGACAACTGACAGGGATCCGCCGCCTGCGGTGAGCGGTTCAGCACCACCGCAGCCGCCTTGGTCTGCCGCAGCTGCTCGTCACTGATGTGGCCGAGCTCGTGCATACGCTCCAGGACGATGTCACGCCGAAGTGTCGCCGCCTGCGGGTGCAGTACCGGGTTGTAGGCGGTCGGGTTCTTGACCAGACCTGCCAGCATTGCCGCCTGCGGGAGGGTGAGCTGATCGACGTCCACGTTGAAATAGTGTTTCGCCGCGGTTTCCACCCCGTAGGCGCCGTCCCCGAAGTAGGCTATGTTCAGATACCTTTCAAGAATCTGATCCTTGCTCAGGTGCTCCTCGAGGTAAAGTGCGTAGCGTGCTTCCCGGAGTTTACGTTTGACGGTCTGCTCGGTCGCGGCTTCTTTTGCTTCCCTGGAGGTCGCGGCCTGCAGGAGGACGTTCTTCACGTACTGCTGGGTTAGAGTGGACCCGCCTTGCGTGACCTCGCCGGACTCCTGGTTGGAGGCATAGGCCCGGAGCAATCCCTTGTAATCGAGACCGGTGTGTTCGTAGAAGCGAGAGTCCTCGATGTCTATAATCGCCTGGCGCAGCACCGTCGGAATCCGGTCAAGAGCGACGATCTGCCTGTCCTGCTCACCCCGCAGATATCCGATGACGTTGCCCTGGGAATCCAGGATGCGGGACGCCTGCGGCAGCGGTGGGACGGTGAGGTTCGCCGGCAGATCCAGGAACGCGTCGGCGCCGCCCTTCACCGTGAGGCCCACCAGGGCCACCACCGGCAGCACGACCAGCGCGAGAAGGACGCCCGCGAGCCCGCTGACGATCATAGCCTGCCCGACCCATTCGGCCGCCGTCCATGTTCGCGGGTAGTCACGGCGCGGGCCGTCGGGCGCCGGGGCCGTGCCCGGCGCAACGCCTCCGCCATGGACGGCACGGCCGGAGTCGGCGGGTGGCTCCGGGAACCGACGGCCCGACCCTGTCGTGGTGGTCACGTCCGGGAACCTCCAAACGGCCCCCTCACGCGACCGCTCGGCCGCGCAGCCCGCCCAAGCCTATGACCGTATGGAACGGACATGCGAATGTCACGCACACGACATGATCTGGTCACAGACCGCACCACTCTGGCCATTCGGATCAATGGCCCGGACGGGTCATTTAGACAACCACCCGTGTGGGGTCTGTGCCGTGGCGGAGACGCTCCATACGGTTTCGGGCGAAGCCACGTCACCACCCGCACGGGCCCCCTGACCCGGTCTCGAGAAGAAAGGCAGGTGGCATGACCAGCAGCCTGGCAACCCGCACCAGTGCCGCACGACGTGCCAGCTCGACCCAGTTGATCGGCTCGACCGTCGACGGCGACTGGACCGCGAACGCGGCCTGTCGCGACCTGGACCCGGACGACCTCTTCGTCCAGGGAGCGGCACAGAACCGGGTGAAGACCCGGTGTTTTGGATGCCTCGTCCGCACCGAGTGCCTCGCTGACGCCCTTGACAACCGAGTGGAGTTCGGGGTCTGGGGCGGTATGACCGAACGGGAACGCCGAGCGCTTCTGCGCCGGCGACCGGACGTCACATCGTGGCGGAAGCTGCTTGCGGACGCACGCGCCCATCACGGTACCGCCTCCGCCGGTTAGGATCGTCCGCACCTCGTCCCCTGTCGACGATCCCGCCGTCCGGTTCCTCTCCGCGGCTCATTATCACACGTTGACAGGGCACTACGGACACCGACGTCATTAGAGGGACAACTTCTCGACGACGGTGCTCCGGACAGCGATGATCCGGGCTGACCGGACGGTCCGGGCCGACCAGGTGGGCCCGGATGCCTGCTCCGGCCAAAGGGCGCGCGACCATAGTTCTTTCGCGCGCCCGGCGGCCCGAACAGCCGGTAGCCCGGCCAAAGGGCGCGCGACCATGGCTTTTCGCGCACCCGGAAGCCCAGGCGGCCATCCGGCCAAAGAGCGTGCGGCTAGCCTGCGCGGTCGAGGAGTTCGTCGCAGGCGAGCGCGGCACCGACGGTACGGAGCCCGTCAAGGTCGTGGACATCTCCGGCCAGCGCGTCGACCTCGACCAGGGATGTGTCGGGATGAGCACTGGTGAAGCGCTCCCGCAACCGGTTCTCCCGGGCGGACAGCCGCACCCTTTCCGCATGAATCCGCAGCACTGCCGCTGCCAGCGGATGCTCGGCATGCTCGCCCAGCGTTTCGGCCGCCGCCAGGCTGCGTTCCACGGTCAGCCCGCGGGCGGCGGAGCTCACCGGGTGGACCCGGTTGACGACCAGGCCCGCCAGCGGCATTCCGTCCGCGTCGAGACGATCCACGAAATACGACGCCTCCCGCAGCGCGGCAGCCTCCGGCGCCGCCACCACGACAAAGGACGTGCCGGGCGCGCCCAACAATCTGTATGTCTGGTCGGCCCGCTGCCGAAAACCCCCGAACATTGTTTCCAGTGCCGCCACGAACTGGCTGACGTCGGTGAGCAACTGCGCACCGACGAGCTTGGTCAGGACCTTACCGAACATGCCCAGCCCGACGCCGACGACCTTCAGGTACATCTTCCCGCCGGCCTTTGCCGGAGCGAGCAGCAACCGCAGCAGCCGACCATCGAGAAAGGCGCCCAGCCGGCTGGGCGCGTCCAGGAAGTCCAGGGCCGACCGGGTCGGCGGGGTGTCGACGACGATGAGATCCCAGTTCCCCGTCGCGTCCAGCTGGCCGAGCTTCTCCATCGCCATGTATTCCTGGGTACCGGCGAAGGACGACGACAACGACTGGTAGAACGGATTGTCGAGTAACTGCCGGGCGCGGTCCGGGGTCGTGTGCGCAAGGACGATCTCGTCGAACGTCCGCTTCATGTCGAGCATCATCGCGTCGAGCCGGCCACCGGCGGAACAATCCACCCCGACGACCTCCCGCGGGTTGTTGTCCAGCTCGCTCAGGCCCATGGACTGCGCCAGCCGGCGTGCCGGGTCGATCGTGAGGACGACCGCCCGGCGTCCCCGTTCCGCCGCCCGCAATGCGAGCGCGGCAGCGATCGTGGTTTTCCCGACACCGCCCGACCCACAGCACACGATGATCTTCTCGCTGTCGAGCATGGCGTCAACGTCCAGCACCGGCACCGCGGGCACCCGTGATCCCGCGGGCACTCCTGATGCCGCGGTTTCGGCCTTGCTCATCCAACCGTCGCTCATCCGACCATCCGTTGTGTCCGCAACAGCTCCGCAAACCGGTAGACCACGCCGACGTCCACACCGTCGGCGACCAGGGGCAGCTCGTACACGGGACGTCCCAGCGCCTCGACCTCACCGCGTTCGGTCGTCTCCAGGGCCACTCGACGCGCATGCTGGGCCGCTTCCGCCACCAGAGCGTCGATCAACGCGGTTCTGGGGGCGATACCGGCCACCTTCACGCCCGCGGCCAGTTCCTCGACGTCCAGCCGGCCCGCGCCGGCCCGTTCGAGGTCCCCGTCTGCGAGCAATGGCGTCCGGATCATGTTCACGATCACACCGCCGACCTGCAGGCCGGCGGCACGCAGATCGGCAACACCGTCCACGGTCTCCTGGACCGGCATTTCCTCTAGGAGCGTGACAAGATGTACGGCAGTCTGACCGGACCGCATCACCGCCATCACGCTGTCGGCCTGGGCACGGATCGGACCCATCTTGGCCAGTCCGGCGACCTCGGCGGTCACGTTGAGGAACCGGGCGATCCGGCCGGTCGGTGGCGCGTCAAGAACCACCGCGTCATAGGCCCTACCCCCGGGACGGGTCGCGTCGGGGCGATTCACCGCTTCCTTCACCTTGCCGGTGAGCAGGACGTCGCGGACGCCGGGTGCGATCGTGGTGGCGAAGTCGATAGCGCCGATCTTGCCAAGCGCCCTGCCCGCACGGCGGAGGTTGTAGAACATCTCCAGGTATTCCAGCAGCGCTTCCTCTGCGTCGATGGCGAGCGCGAAGACCTCCCCGCCACCGGGAGCGCTTGCCACCTTCCGCTCGGCGTAGGGCAGCGGCGGGGTGTCGAAAAGCTGGGCGATCTGCTGGCGCCCCTCGACCTCGGTGAGAAGAACGCGCTGGCCACCGGTGGCCAGCGCCACCGCGAGTGCGCCCGCGGCGGTCGTCTTGCCGGTGCCGCCCTTGCCAGTCACCACGTGTAGGCGGCACTGCCACGGCCCGTCCGGAGCGTCCTGCGGTGGAGTCTCCTGCGGCGTCACATCAACGACCGTACCCGGCTGGCCCCGGCCTTTCCGGCCGATGAACAGGCGTCGGGCGTAGTGTCCGCCGATGCGTCCCGGGCTCGGTCCTGGCAGGTTGCCGGTGCCATGGGCACCCTGTGCCCTCCCAGCGTTCCCAGCCTTCGCAGCGTTCCCGGCCTTCTCGGCTCGGGCCGCAGGGAGCGCGGCGGGCGCCGTCACGTGCCCTGCGGCCTCGAAGCACTATGGTCACAAGTCATGAAGACCTGGGAGTACTCGACAGCGCCGGTGCTGATCCACGCGACCAAGCAGATCCTCGACAACTGGGGTGCGGACGGCTGGGAGCTCGTCCAGATCGTCCCGGGACCCAACCCGGAGAGTCTGGTCGCCTACTTCAAGCGCCCCAAGGGCGAATCGGCGACGTGACCGTCGTGACGACCGACGCGGCGACCCCGTCGCAACGCCTGGCCGCACTCGGCCTGACGCTTCCCGCCGTCCCGCCGCCGGCGGGTGCGTACGTGCCCGCCCGCCGGCACGGCGAGTTGGTGTGGACGGCCGGGCAGCTCCCGCTGGTGGACGGCGTCCTTGCCGAAACCGGTCCGGTCGGCGCGGTTGCCGACGGCGGTTCGGTGCCTGCGGAGCGCGCCACCGACCTGGCCCGGATCTGCGCCCTGAACGCGCTGGCGGCCGCGGCCGCGGTGGCCGGCGGCCTGGACGTCCTCACCGGCGTCGTCAAGGTTGTCGGGTTCGTCGCGAGCGTGCCCGCGTTCACCGGCCAGCCAGCCGTGATCAACGGCGCGAGTGATCTGTTCGTGGCGGTGTTCGGTGATGCCGGGCGGCATGCCAGGTCCGCGGTCGGAGTGAGTGTCCTGCCGCTGAACGCCACGGTCGAGGTGGAACTGGTCGTCACTGTCAGCTAGAAATCACATGAGGACAGCGAAAAATAATGATCTCATAATCACCACGCGAGCACAGACGTATCCGGTGAGCGACCGGGTATAAGTGCTCGGATGAGATGCGGCTCACAACCGACCCCAGTCGCTGACATGGTGCGCAAGCAGGGACGAACAGCCTACTGTCATGACAGTAGCTGATCTGACGGCCGGGCCGGTAAGCGATCCACCGGCTCGCCCATGCTGCAGAGCACTGTCCACCTCAGAATCTGGTGAGTGACTCGTGGGGCATACGAGCGTTGCGGGCGGCATGCCCGATCCGCGTGAGGAACCCCCCGTACGGGGCGGCACGCTCGTGCCACGGCAGGTGACCCTCCTGGCCTCGCTGCTCCTCGCGCCCAACCCCAGCCCGATGACCCTGGACGGCACGAACACCTGGATCCTTCGTGCCCCGGGTGCCACCGGCTGCGTCGTGGTCGACCCCGGCCCGCCCGACCCCGGCCATCTCGAGGCGATCGTCGCGGCAGGACCGGTTGACGTCATCCTGCTCACCCACGGCCACATTGATCACAGTGAGGGCGCCGCCCCACTGCACGACCTGACCTCCGCTCCGGTCCGCGCTCTTGACGTCGCCCACCGGCTCGGCGATGAAGGGCTGACCGAAGGTGACGTGATCGTGGCCGCCGGAGTGGAGATCCGTGTGCTGGCCACACCCGGCCACACCAGTGACTCGCTGTCGTTCGTCCTCACCGGCGACCGTCGGACCGACATCAGCGGCACCGACCGTCACGACGCCCCGGCTCTCACCGGCGACGAAGCCTCGGTTCTCACCGGCGACACGATCCTCGGCAGGGGCACGACCGTGGTGGCGCATCCCGACGGACGGCTCGGCGACTACCTGGCAAGCCTGCGGCGCCTGCGCGACCTGGGTGACGCCACGGTCCTTCCCGGTCATGGACCGCATCTGCCGGCCGCGGGCCACGCCGCGGAGGCGTACCTCGCCCACCGGGAGGCCCGACTCGACCAGATACGAGCGGCCCTCGCCGCGGGCGACAGCACGATCGCGGAGATCGTCCGCAGGGTCTACGCCGATGTCGATCGCGCATTGTGGCCGGCCGCGGAGCTGTCCGTCCGCGCCCAGGTCGAGCACCTCCACGAGCAGCGGGAACTGCGGACCACCCCGATCGAACTCCTGCTCACTTAGCCGCCTTCCAGCCGCCTCCAGCAACGCGAAAACATGATCGCGCTGCCTTTGGCCTCTAACCCCGAGAACCTGGGCCTCCAGCAGCGCGAAAACATGATCGCGCTGCCTTTGGCCGGCGGCCGGATTCCGGACTTCTTCCGGACATCCCACGCAGCCCTCTTCCTTCCCGGAAACCGTTAAGATCAGCACGAACAGAAGATCTCGTACGGTTGGCTTATGCTCGCGGCCGGGAGGCGACCACCCGTGCGTAACGCACCGCATATGTCCGACTACGTCAAAAGGTTTCGGCCCTGGATGCCGTACCGGCAACCCCGATACACCGGGCAAGCCGGCCAGACGCCATGGCCCGACCCCGGCTTCAGGGCGCCCCAATGATCACATCACCCCTCGGCGGAACGCTGCGTTGCCCGCGGTGCGGCACTCCCGCCGTTCCCGGCGGACGGTTCTGTTTCCACTGCGGGCTGCCGTTGCAAACCGAAAACGGCATGGGTGCCGACGAGGGCGCCGAACGCCGGGTCGTCACCGTCCTGTTCGGCGACCTCTCGGATTTCACCGCATGGGCCGAGGATCTGGATCCCGAACGTGTCGGCGAGGTGACCGACCGGGTACTCGCCGCCCTTGCCCGTGACGTCGCCGAGGTCGGCGGACGGGTCGACAACCTCACCGGCGACGGCATCATGGCCGTGTTCGGCGCGCCGACCGCGCACGAGGACGACCCGGAGCGGGCCGTGCGCGCGGCCGCCGCCATGCAGGAGACCGTCCGCCGGCTCGTCACCGACGAAGCCGGCGGTGGGCGCCACCTCGGCCTACGGGTCGGGATCAACACCGGGGAGGTGCTCGCCGGCGTCCAGGCCTCGCTGACCTACACGGTGATCGGTGACACGGTGAACACTGCGGCGCGGCTGTCGGACGCCGCTGCGGTGGGTGCCGTGTACGCGGGCCACGACACCGTGATCGCCACGACCTCGGTCGCGACCTGGCGTCCGCTGCCCGCGCTGAAACTCAAAGGCAAGCGCGAACCGGTTCCCGCCTACGAACTGGTCAGTCTGCGGCCTTCCAACGTCGCCCGGCCCGGCCACGGCGACGACGCGCCGTTCACCGGACGCGATCAAGATCTCACGGTACTGGTGTCAGCCTTCCGGGACGTCGTCGCGCACGGTCAGCCGCGAACCGTTGTCATCACGGGTGAGGCCGGCATCGGCAAGACCCGCATAGCGGTGGAACTGGCCCGCCGGGCGGGAGCGGAGCCGGACGCGAGGGTGCTGTGGGGCCGCACTGTCCGCCACGGTGACGGCCGGGACCTCGCCCCGCTCATGGACAT
>NZ_CAAAFT010000487.1:17465-19906 GCF_900634765.1 Candidatus Protofrankia californiensis
GCACCGTCAGCCGTCTGGAGCACCCCGCGGCGCGCACCCGCATCCCGGGCGGTGTGGCGGACAAACTGCTCGCCCTGCTGGGCGTCCCGCCGGAGGGCCGATCAACAGTGACTCCGGACATCCCGCCAGGTGATCCGGCAGGTCGGGACAGCCCGGTCGACGGTCCCGGCGTCCGGGCCGTCGACGCGATCGTCGACGACGTCGCCGTGCTGCTGGGCGGTCTGTCCAACGACGGGCCGCTGGTCATCATCCTGGACGACCTGGAATGGGCGACGACCGCCCTGTGGCATGGCCTGCGACGTTTCGCCAGCAGACTGCGCGGGCCGGTGCTGCTCATCCTGCTCGACCGCGAGGTCCCGTCGATGGCCGGACTGCCCAACGCGGAATCGCTCGCGCTCGCCCCGCTGGTGGAAGCCGCCTCAGCCAGCCTGCTACGCGACTATCTGGGCGGTGCCGAACTGGACGAGGCCGCCCGCAACGCCCTGCTCGCGCGGGTCCACGGCAACCCGTTCTTCCTCACCGAACTGCTGAACCTGCTGGTGGACCGGGGTGTACTGCACCGAGGCGCCAAAGCCGGCGCAGCCGCCGCCACCGATACCGATACCGGCGCGACGGGGACGGGGACGGGGCAGAGCACCCCGCCCGGCGCGGACACGGCGGCGGGCATACGGCGTCACCCGGCCGGCGCACAGCAGTGCGCCTGGGTGCTCGAAGGGTCCCTGCCCGAGACCACGCTGCCGGCCGGTGTGCAGTCGGTGCTGGCCGCCCGCATCGACGATCTCGATCCGATCGCGAAGGCCGTCCTGCGTTCGGCGTCAGTGCTCGGCAGCCGGTTTCCCGCGGACGCGCTACCCGCCCTCGAGGACCGTCGGGGGGACCAGGTGCGCCGGGCGCTGGCAACCCTCACCGAACGCCAGCTCCTGCGGGCCCCGCATCCCGGGGAACCCATGTGGACGTTCGTGCACCCGATGGCCCGGGACGTGGCCTACGCCGGGCTGCCCAAGGTGGAGCGTGCGCGCAGGCATGCCGCGGCAGCCCAGTGGGGGGTGGAGTTCCTGGGTGGTTCCGAAGCGGAGATCGCGGCCTTTGTCGGTCACCATGCCGAACGGGCCCACGACCTCGCGGCGTCGATGGCGCTTGCGCCCACTGATCCCGCCTGGTCGGCGCGGGAACCCGGGTTCCACGCCCTGGTCCGGGTCGCTCGATCGGCCCTCGCCCGCGACGACCATCGCAGCGCCAGCGAGCTGATCACCAGTGCGCGCCGGCTCGGCCGGGGAGTCGTGAGCGAAATCGACGATCTGGGCGCGGTCGTGCTGCACGCCGAGGCCCTGGCGTCACTGCGCCGGCTGGAGGAGGCCGAACGCGTCCTACGGCCCGCTCTGCGGGTCACCACGCCCGAGCTGCGGGCAGCCGCGTACCGCATCCTCGGCGATCTTCGGCACAAACAGGGCAGGGACGACGAAGCCGCAACCGCGCTCGTCACCGCCCTGGAAGAGGCTCAGCGCGCCAGCAGTGACCGGCTGGTCGCCGCGACCCTGCGCCAGCTGGGCCTGCTGGAATACGCCGCCGGTCGGGTACGCCACGCCGAGAAGCGGTTCACCGACGCGCTGACCCTGGCCCGTCGGGTCGGCGATCCCAGAGGAGTCGGCTGGGCCCTCCAGCACCTTGCCTGGAGCGCGACTACCCGGGGGGACTACCCAAGTGCCGAGGAATACCTCCGGGACGCCTCAGAGGTCTTCAGGCGATTGGACGACACCGGTGGTCTGGGCTGGTGCGCGGGCACCGAGGCACTGGTCTGGCTACTGTCCGGCCAGCTCAGCCGGGCTCGCCGGCTCGCGCGCGACCTGATCGAGATGGCCGAGTCGCTGGGTGAGGTATGGGGTCTGGCCGTGTGCCTGACGATCGACGCGGTCGCCGCCGCCGAACTCGGGGACATCGCCGAAGCCGAAGCCGAAGCCGAGCAGGCGGCGGAGCTGTTCGAGGCGACCGGCGACACCTGGGGTGTCGCGCTCACTCTCGTGGCCAGGGGCCTTGCCGCCCGCGGCGCCGGTGATCCCGAGCGGGGGGCGGCTCACCTGGAAAACGCCCAGGCCGCCGCCAACCAGGGCGGTCACGCCGTCGTCGGCGCGCTCGCCCTGGTGCTGCTGGGGCTCACCCGGGTCGACGCCGGGCTCCTCGACGAGGCCGAGCAGGCCGCGGACGTGGCTATGCAGACCCTCGACAGCCTCGAGCTTCAACCCCACGCCCAGCTCGGCGCCAAGGTGCTGGCCGCTCAGGTCGCGCGGACCCGAGGCCGCCTGCAGGAATCGATCTGCCTACTGGAAACGGCTCTGGCCGCCGGAGAACCGGCAACACTGCTGTTCCCGCGCCGCCAAGCATACGCGCATCTGGCCGGCACTCTCCTCGACGCGGGCCGGCCCGCCGAGGCGCTGGCAGTGGCC
>NZ_CAAAFT010000487.1:20028-22793 GCF_900634765.1 Candidatus Protofrankia californiensis
GCATACGCGCATCTGGCCGGCACTCTCCTCGACGCGGGCCGGCCCGCCGAGGCGCTGGCAGTGGCCCGGCGTGCGGTCGAGGTAGGCGCCGAGGACATCCGCGCCCAGGTACTGGCATGGCGGGCGCTGGGCACCGCGCTGGTCGCAAGCGGCAAACCGGCCGAAGGCCGGGCCGCATACGAGAAGGCTCTGGCCGCCGCAACCGCGACGGAGGCGGTGAGCGAGGCCGCGCAGACCCGCCGGCTGCTCTCCGCGATTCCCAACGGCTCGAAGCCGGCGAACCTGCCGAGCGTCGCGGACGTCGGGGTGGCCCGCTCGGCAACGACCCTGTCGACGCCGGCAACCACGCCCTCGACGGCACCGCCAACGACGCCGTCCCTGGCGGAGCCGCGCGCACAGGCATAACAGCAATCAGGGATCCAACGACCCGGATCCAACGCTCTGAAGGCGACCTGACGATCTAGCCTAACGATCTCAAAGGCAGATCCTGACCAGCGCGCTCAAAGGCAGGTCCTGACCAGCGCGCCGAGCGTACTGGTCAGGACCTGCTGGGACGGGAGTCAGCCAGCCTGTGCCCCCTCAGGCCGGAACCGCAGGCCGTCTCCGGCGGATCTCCAATCGTGCGGGTCATCGCCCGCGTCGACCGACGTCCGCCGGAGACGGCCTACCGGGCGCGGCGGGCGAGCCGTTCCCGGTCGAGCAGCACCACCGCGCGGGAGTCCAACCGCAGCCAGCCGCGGGTGGCGAAGTCCGCCAGCGCCTTGTTGACCGTCTCCCGGGAGGCCCCGACCAACTGGGCGAGTTCCTCCTGGGTGAGACCGTGCTCGACCCGAACCCCTGCCGCGTCGTTACCGGGCTGGGCCGGCTCACCGAACCGTTCGGCAAGGTCGAGAAGGGCTTTGGCCACCCGTCCGGGCACGTCGGTGAAGACCATGTCGGCCATGGAGTCGTTGGTCCGGCGCAGGCGTTGTGCCAGCACCCGCAGCAGCAGTGACGCCGCTTCAGGCCGGGTTGCCAGCCACGGCCGCAACGCGGTGTGCTCCAGGGATACCAACGAAGCGTCGGTCACCGCGGTTGCGCTGGCCGTGCGGGGCCCCGGGTCGAACAGCGAGAGTTCCCCGAAGAGGTCTCCGGGGCCCATCACCATGAGAAGGTTCTCGCGTCCGTCCGACGCGGCACGTCCAATCTTGACCTTTCCAGCAAGAATCACGAAGACACGGTCTCCGGTTTCACCCTCCCGAAACAAAACGTCGCCTCGAGTAACATTCTGGCGCTCTAGATGATCATTAAGGGCCTGCCGATCCTGTTCGGACAGGCCGGCAAACATGGGAACACGGGCAAGCAGATCGTCCACGGCGTCCGAGCATGCCAGGAGTAGAGCCAAAGGGCACGACCTGGAAGCCGGAACAGGCTGTCGGGTCTTGAACAGGTCGGTCGAATCCGGGTATTTCCGACCCGAACGGTCGGCACAGGACAGCACACAGCAACCAGCGGGGCCCAGGCCTGCGGACGGGACGGGACGACACATACACACCGAGGCCGTTAATAACCCTGCGTAGTCACAGGTACGAGAAATACTCCGTGCGCCCACACCTGAGCCCAGCCGTCACGTCGCCCGGTGCTTGCCCGGAGCCGACCGTCGCAAACGGCGGCGGTAGCGCTCCAGCGCGGCTGGAAAGCCCTGGGAGACGAACGTGTTCACCTCGTCAGGTCGGGCGTTGTCGAAGAAGCCCTCCAGACCCTGGCCCGAGTCGGCGGTGCGCAGGGGGCGTTCCACTCGCTCCATGGCAAGCAGCAGGCCAAGCAGGACGAGCGGGAACGAGATCGCGGCAATCAGAAACATGGCGGGCCCCATGGTGAGGGACGACTCTACGTAACCAGCACGTGGGGTCAGGATACGCGGTGCGACTTCGGACACATCCGGCGTCCCGGCCGGGCAGCGCGATGATCCTATCGCCGGATAGGCTGTGGACGTGACCACCCTCGCCGACGCCGCCACCGAAAGCCCGCTGGCGCGGACACGGCGAGCCCGAAAGATCGTCCGTATGCTCGGTGAGCTCCACCCGGACGCGCGGATCGCACTCAACTTCGACAACCCTCTTGAGCTCCTCGTTGCCACCGTCCTGTCCGCACAGTGCACCGACAAGAAAGTCAACGAGGTAACCCCGACACTGTTCGCGAAGTACCGCACCGCCGGCGACTACGCTGCCGCCGACCGTGCGGAGCTCGAAGCCATCCTGCGGCCAACCGGCTTCTTCCGCGCCAAGGCGAACTCGCTCATCGGGATCGGCGCCGCCCTGGTCGACCGCTTCGACGGGATCGTGCCCCCACGCCTCGGCGACCTGGTCACCCTGCCCGGTGTCGGCCGCAAGACCGCCAACGTCGTGCTCGGGCATGCCTTCGACCAGCCCGGCATCACGGTCGACACGCACGTCGGGCGGCTGTCGCGCAGGCTCGGGCTCACCACCAACACCGACCCGGTCAGGGTCGAAAGCGATCTCGCCGGACTGCTCGAACGGCGTGACTACACGATCGCCTCCGACCGGATCATCTTCCATGGCCGGCGGGTCTGCCATGCCCGCCGGCCAGCGTGCGGCGTGTGCGGCATCGCCCGCCTATGCCCGTCGTTCGGCCTCGGATCGATCGCGCCGGAACAAGCTGCGCGACTGGTCCGCGCCGACCTCGAAGCGGCCAGGTGAGCACAGCCGCATATCCCGACGGTCCGGACGGGCTGGACGGGCTGGACGGAACCGCCGGCCCTGACG
>NZ_CAAAFT010000487.1:22914-26735 GCF_900634765.1 Candidatus Protofrankia californiensis
CAGGTGAGCACAGCCGCATATCCCGACGGTCCGGACGGGCTGGACGGGCTGGACGGAACCGCCGGCCCTGACGAGGTCGACGCGCCCACCTGGCTCACGGACCTGGCGCAAGCCCTGCGCATCGCCCGTCCCGACCAGCTTTCCTGGACTCGGCTACACGCGGCCGACGGACGTCCCGCGGCCGTCCTCATGCTGATCGGTGACGGCCCGGACGGGCCCGACGTCCTGCTCATCGAACGCGCGGCGGACCTGCGCAGCCATGCCGGCCAACCGGCCTTTCCCGGCGGGGCGACCGACTCCACCGACACCTCCCCGGCCGCGACCGCGATCCGGGAGGCCAGGGAGGAGGTCGGGCTCGATCCGGGCTGTGTGCGGATCCTGGCCACCGGCCCCGCCCTCTACCTGCCGCCGAGCCACTTCCTGGTGACGCCGGTGCTGGGATGGTGGCACACGCCGTGTCCGGTCGGGCCGGTGGACCCGAGCGAGACGTCCGCGGTCGTGCGGGTACCGGTCGCCCAACTGGCCGACCCGGCGAACCGGGTACGGGTCCGCCATCGGGCGTCGGGCCTGGTAGGGCCGGCCTTCCGCATCCAGGAGATGTTCATCTGGGGCTTCACCGGCGGCCTGATCGACGCGCTGCTGCGGATGGGAGGCTGGGAGCGCCCCTGGCTGCCCGCCGAACAGGTCGAGTCACCGGTGACGAACGCCCGGCCGCTACCCGTGACAGGTACCCGGCCAGCACCCGCCGAGTCCGGCCGGGCGTCGGAACCGACGGGTGGCTCTGGATGAGCCCGCACGCGGGCGATACGGTCAGCCCGGCCGGTAACCGGTCAGGACCTCAAGCCGCTCGACGAGCTTCGCGGGTTCCGGCCTCCCCAGGTGTTTTCCACGATCCGCACATGGATCCACGGACAGCTCGACGCACAGAGCCACAGACAGATCCACGCACGGCCCGGGTACGAGGACGGCAGCGTCTTCGGCGGACACTCGTCAGCAAAGGGCGACAAGGACCGGAGGCATCAATGAGCGTAATGACCGGCCCGGGTACTTCCCGGTGTCCGACGCCCGGGGCCGGACGGTCGCGCCACCGTCGAACGGCTCGCCCCGCCACGCTGACCGTCGCCTTCACCCTGCTCGTCCTCGGATTCGGACTCGGACTCAGCGGTTGCGGAAGCGATGCGCCGACCAGTTCGCCCCCGACCGTCACCAGTGCCACGCCGAAGATCGAGAATGGTGTCCAGATCTTCGACGTGGTCGGCACCGCCTCACTGGAGTTCTCGCCCTCAACCCTGACGGCCCGACCAGGAAAGATCACGGTGAACCTGACGGTTCCAGCGGGCTCCGCTCCACACAACTTCGTGATCCCGGAGATCCCTGAGGCCCGAACCAGCGTCGCTTCGGCGGGCACATCACAGTCAGTCACCTTCACCGTCGACAAACCCGGCAGCTATTCGTTCCTCTGCACGATCCATCCGAACATGCACGGCACACTGACGGTCGGCTAGCGGATACCGAGCAGCCGAAGATGTTCGACATTCTCGATGTCATCCTGATCCTCTCTGTGATCATTTTTGCCGTGTCCGGCTACCGGCAGGGCTTCGTGGTCGGCGCACTGTCCTTCATCGGTTTCCTCGGCGGCGGTGTCCTCGGCGCGAACATCGCGGCGCCGTTCGCACGGATGATCGGCGCCGAGGCGCAGGGCGCCATCATCGGCATCCTCGTCGTCCTCGGTCTCGCCCTGATCGGACAGATCGCCGCCACCGCGATCGGTGCGACCCTGCGCGACCGGCTCACCTGGCGTCCGGGCCAGACCGTCGACTCCGTCGCCGGCGCGATCCTCTCCGGTATCTCGGTGCTGCTCGTGGCATGGCTGCTGGCAACGGCGGTGAACCGTTCCCCGTTCACCACCCTCGCCGAGCACGTCCGCCGATCCGAAGTCCTCAGGACCGTCGACGCGGCCATGCCGGACGCGGTACGCGGCGCCTTCGCCGACCTACGTCAGCTCGTCGACCAGAACGGCTTCCCCGAAGTCTTCTCCAGCCTCGGCGGGGAACAGATCGTGCCGGTCGAACCGCCCGACACCCAGGTCGACAACACCCCGGCCGTACAGGCGGCGGCGGCCAGCATCCTGAAGATCCGCGGAGTCGCGCCGTCGTGCTCCAAACGGGTCGAAGGCACCGGTTTCGTCTACGCGGCAGAACGGGTGATGACGAACGCCCACGTCGTCGCCGGGGTGACCCGGCCCCAGGTCGAGGTCGGCACCACCACCCTGCCGGCCAGGGTAGTGGTGTTCGACCCCGACACCGACATCGCCGTCCTCTACGTGCCAGGCCTGCGCCGGACGCCGCTGTCCTTCCAGGACGACCCGCCCGGTCGGGCGGGAGACGACGCGATCGTCGCCGGATATCCCCAGGACGGCCCGTACACGATCGCGGCGGCACGCATCCGCAACCGCCAGACCGCCAGAGCGCCGAACATCTACTCCCAGGGCACGGTGCTCCGTGAGATATACGCGGTCCGGGGCCAGGTACTGCCGGGAAACTCCGGCGGACCGCTGCTGTCCGAGCAAGGCACCGTCTACGGCGTGGTGTTTGCTGCCGCGACGAACGACTCGGACACCGGGTACGTACTGACCAGTGCCGAAGTGGACGATTCAGCGGACGCCGGTCGGGTCACGACCACCGCAGTCAGCACCCGGGGCTGCGACTGAGCCTCCCCCGAATCGTCGCTTTGCGACGATTCGGGAACCCCTGCCTCTTGGGCTGGCACCTACCTCTGGCTTGACAATCACCTATCGGCGATCGACAAGGGGATTCAAAGGAACAGGACCAGAACGGTCACTGCGCGAGCCAGGAAACGATCTCGTTGGTGACGACGTCCGGGGCCTCTTCCGGGAGGAAGTGGCCGACTCCGTCCAGCAGCTTCCATTCGTAGGGGCCGCTGACGTAACGTCCCGAGCCCTGTGCGGTGGATGGAAGCATGAACCTGTCAAGGCGGCCGTGCAACTGCAGGGTGGGTGCGGACACCGACCGGCGCAGCGCAGCGGCGAACCGGGCTCCGTCCGGCCGGAACAGCGAACGGAAAACCCACCGGTGGTACTCCAGCGAACTGTGCGCAACCCCGGGAATCCGGATCGCCTCACGATAACGGCCCTCCGCCTCGGCGTCGGGGTAGCCCGGGCCGCCCCATGCCCGCAGCACCCGACCGACATAGGCTGCGTCGTCGGCGACCAGCAGCCGCTCCGGACGCCACGGCAGCTGGAAGCTGATCAGATGCCGGCTGGCGACACCCTGCCCGCGCAGGTTCGCCAGCATCTCATGCCGGGTCCGCAGCGGATGCGGCATGGAAAGCACCACGAGCCCGCGCACGAGCCGGGGACATAACGCCGCGGTCGTCCATCCGGCCAGACCACCCCAGTCGTGTCCGACGATCACAGCGTCCCGTTCACCGAGCGCCCGTACCAGCCCGGCGACGTCGTCGGACAGGGTGAAGGCGTCATATCCCCGCGGGGGCTTGTCGCTGGCCCCATAGCCGCGCAGGTCGGCGGCCACCACCCGGTAGCCGGCAGCGGCGATCCCCGTGAGCTGATGACGCCAAGCCCACCAGAACTGAGGGAACCCGTGCAACAGCAACACCAGCGGGCCCTCTCCGAGCTCGGCCACGTGCAGTCGCGTGCCGTTCGCGGACACGTCACGGTGACGCCACGGACCATCCACAAGAACGACGCTGGGCTCGGGAACGGCAGCCTCCATCACAGGCCAGCATGGCAGACAGCCGATCCGAGACAGCAGGCCCGGTGTGCCTGGTGGACCCGACGGTCC
>NZ_CAAAFT010000487.1:27138-29371 GCF_900634765.1 Candidatus Protofrankia californiensis
GGATCGGTTCAGCGGATCGGTTCAGCGGATCGGTTCAGCGGACGGGCACGGTGTCCTGCTGGCGGCTGGCCGAGCGTCCGTTGGAGTGGTTTGCGCCGGAACCTCCGATCGCCGTCGGATGCTTCAGCCACGCGATATCGTCCCTGACCGTCTGCAACGTACGCTCCGGTGGCGAAAGCTTCTTCAGGCGCCTGGCCGCGAGCAGGCCCAGCAGGGCGGCGACGACCACATAGAGCAGAGCCGTCAGGAAGTACGACCAGAACCGCTCCACCCCGGCCCAGGTGAACAGCTCACCGAGCCCGATCGTGACCGCGATCAGCGCGCCGACCCCGAGACCGGCCGCGCCGACGAGGAGCCCGGCACCGAGCCCGGCGGACAGAGCCTGCTGCGACAGCTCCGCCTTCGCGAGGTTGATCTCCTGTCGGACGAGTAGTGACATGTCCCGGGTCGCGACGGCGACGAGCTCACCGAGCGTCGCCTCCCGACCGGCTGAGCGGTCCTGCGTAGGGGTCGACACCGTTGATCCTCCTTCTGGGCACGGGCTGTCCTCCACGGACACGGACGCGGCTACCGCTCGGCGCTGGGCACGGCATCACGGGCCGCCTGACAGCGTCCAGGTCACCACATGGTGCCCGATGGCAACAGCCCAACACATCCACCGCTCATCCATGGTCGTCAAGCGCGGTTGTACAACGTCCGAGAACGTCCGAAACGGCCGTCGGCCTCCCCGCGGTCCCGCGGTTCCCCGGGCCCGGCGAAATCCGGAATCAGCACCGCCTTCGGAGCTTTCTCTGCGCAGTCTGCCGTGTCCGGCGCCGGTGCGCGGCCCGGACGCATTGTGATGCCTACACCCGGCCGGTTCGGGCCGTCCCGACCGGACCTGTGGATACCCACGACGTGACAGACGGATGGTGATCACGTCCCGTTCGCACCCTTGCCGGAACCGGCACGGCCGCCAACACGAACGCCGATCACGCAGCGCCCCACCCCGATACAACCGGCAGGACTTTTCGACCACCGGTCCGTACCGAGGCCGGCCAGCCGTCCATGCGGAGGCAAGACGGTAGCGTACGGACAATGACCGCCGCTATCGGGTCGGATCCCCTTGCCCGTCTCACCGCCCTGCCAGGCGTTCCGGACGCGGTCACCGCGGCCCGATCGTCCGTCGACGCCCTGCTGCGCCACCGGGTCATGCGTCGCGGCAGCGCCAAGGTAACGGCTGAAGTGTCGCTGCGGGCCGCTCGTGCATCAGCGGCTCTGGAAGGTTACGACGTCGGGTTGGAGACCCTGCGCGCACACCTGGGTCGTGATCTGCCGATGGCGGCGTTCAGCACCGGTTCCCCTACTGGCACCGACTTCCCCGCTGACGCTGGTTCTCCCGCCGATACCGGGGGCGCTGCGATGAGCGGGCCCACGGGCGAAGAGTCCGCCGGCAACGCGGCGTATACCAGCGCCACGCTTGACACCAGCGTCACGCTCGGCGCAGTTCGGCTTTACGCCGAGCTGGGAACGCTCTGCGGCGCCTGGGAACGGGCACCACGACAGGCACTCGCCCGGATGCACGTGCTTGCCGCCCACGGCCTCGTCGCCGACACCGATCTCGGCCGACCGAGAATGTCGGATCGCTTCGCCCCCCCGTCCGCAGCCATCGTCCCCGCTGGTCAACCGGCTTCCGTCTCCGCTGGTCAGACAGCTTCCGGCGGCGCGCACGCACCAGTGATCGTGGCAGGAAGTGCGGATCCGGCAGATCCCCTCGGCCTGGGCCCGGCGCCCTCGCCCACCGAGACCGCCGCGCGGCTAAGCGGGCTCACCGAGTTGCTGTTGGCCCGAACCTCCGCTCCAGCAATCGTCGTGGCCGCGATCGTGGAGGGCGAGCTGCTGACCATCCGCCCGTTCGGCACGTTCGACGGGATCATCGCCCGAGCGGCGGGACGGCTGGTACTCATCAGCCGCGGTCTCGATCCGAAAGCCGTGACCGCAACGGAAGTGGGGCACATCGAATCCGGGCGGATCGCCACCGGTGAGACGGCAACCGGTGACACGACCACCAGCGTCTACGCCGGCGCTGCCCGCGCCTACGCCACGGCGGGCGCCGAAGGCGTCAGCCAATGGATCATCCACTATGCCCGCGCGCTGGAACTGGGTGCCCGTGAGTCCCTGGCCATCTGCGAGGCCGTCGCCCGGGCGAACTAGGGTGTGTTTGGAAAGTCGGTCATCGGAGCCATTCGTTGAT
>NZ_CAAAFT010000488.1:0-10484 GCF_900634765.1 Candidatus Protofrankia californiensis
TGCGGCTGCGCGGCGCGTGCCCGCCACCGGCTTGATCTAAGAGCGAGAGATTCGGCAACCTGCGGGCTACGGGCTCGACTCGTGGCGGCGGCGCCATGTGGTGCAGCGGTCTACGTAGGCGGGTAGGTGGGTGTGGGCGAACTCGTCGGGGCTCCATGGTTCGGCGGGGAGGAACTCGGCGGGGTTGGTGCAGGCGTAGGCCCATGCGTGGCGGCCATGGTCCAGGGGGACGCGGGTCAGGGTGTAGATGTCGGCTTCGAAAGCGTCGAGGGTTTCCCGCTCCGCCTGGGTGAGGTCGTCGAACAGGTGCCCGGTGGCGGTGGCGGTCTGGTCGGGTACGAGGCCGGGGTAGAGGCGTTCGGGTAGGGCGATGACGCGCCATCCGGCGACCGTGGCCGGGACACGGTGGGGGTCGCGGTCGATAAGAACGCGCAGGACGTCAGGGAAGAGGAGGCTTCCGTAGACGAACAAGGGCGCCGGGTCCGCCGATGCGGGGGCCAGCCGGCCAAAGTTCGGTGAGCTGGTGCGGGGTGCGGGGCTGGGCGTAGGTGGCACGGAAGACCTTCCCCACGGTGTCGGTGTCGGCGGTATCGGCGAGGGAGACGAACCAGTCGATGCCGGCGGGGTAGGCCCACAGGTAGCTACGTAGCTGAGGGTCGTTACCGCGGTCGGTGAGAATGTCGGCGATGGCGGCCGTGGTCCAGAACGGAACACGGGCACGGGCGTGCTCGGCGCATTCGGCGACCGCTGCACCGGTGTTGACGCCCTGGTGCAGCTCGGCGCGGACGAGTTGTAGGTAGTGGTCCAAGCGGACCCGGGCCGTGACGGCGGTGTCGTCGGGGACGACGAACAACGGCATGGCTTGGGCGATGCCTTCCAACAGCACTTGATATGGCGCGTGGACCGACAGCAGACGTGGCCACGGCACGTCGGTCCGGCTGGCGGTGGCGGTGTAGCTGGCGCTTTGAAGGGCGTGGCCGAGAATTTCGTGTAGGGCGAACTGGCGGATGCGTACCTTGGTGAAGGCGGCGTTACGGAGGTTGAGCCGTAGCCGCACGTGCTGACCGGTGCCGTCGAGCCAGTAGGCCCAGTAGGCGTCAACGTCGGCGGTTGTGATCTCCAGGGTGTACGGCGCATCAGTTTCGGCAAGGGCGCGAACGGCCGACTCTGCCTCGCTGGCTGCGGCCCGGATCAGCTCGGGGGCGTCGGCTGGGTCGACCGGGCCTTCGGTTTCGCGTAGCTGACAGTCGGTGGTGGCGTCCCACGAAATGCCGAGATCGGCCAGGGCGGCGCGGGCGCGTTCTCCGATGGTGGTCACGTACTCGTCGGGCCATCCGGCCGCGGGGCATCCCTGGGTGGCGGTCAGGTAGTCGTCGAGCGGGGGCCGTTCACCGAGCAACGCGCCGAGATAGGCCAGGTGCGCGTGGAGTTGCTCGGCGCACACCGGGTCGCCTTCATCCTCGGCCCGTGCGGACAACGCGGAAAGTGCGCTGTGCACATCCAAACGGCTTGGGGCGGCCGTCGCTTTGTCCGGAACGGGCGCACAGTCGAAATCGATGATCGGGGCAGCCTGGCGCGCGGTCTCGTAAGCGTCCCATGCCCGTAGCGTCCGCTCGATGTCGTCACGGAGTCGCATGGGCGGTGTCCCATCGCAGCGTCACGAACTGGTTCGGCCGGAGGTTCCGCCGCGTCAACTCGATGACGACTCCGGTCTCGTCTCGGGAGAACGACAGGCCGTCGGTCGCCGAGATCTCCGACCCGTCCGGCCGGTCCTCGGTCGCCGTGCACCGGGTCAACACCGTGACGCCCTGGTGGCGAAGCCGGATCGTGAGCGTGCCGGTCGGGCGGACGATTGACTGTCGCCAGTAGTGGTCGTAGACGAACCGTCCGCCGGTGCTCCGGTAGCCGACGATCGCGGACTCTCCGGGCTGGATCGCTGGGAAGATCTGGCACGCGAACCGGGCGCTGAGCTTGGTGTCGTGGATGCGCTGGACGATGATGTTCCGGTCGGGGGAGGGCAGGGCCTCGATCTGCAACGGGCCGTTGGTGGTCTCGAACCACAGTTCCCGGTTCAACCTGGTGAACGGCGTGGCCGTGGCGTTGTAGAGCTCGTGCCGGTAGGTCAGCGTCGCCCACCCGTCGTCGGCAACTTCGATGTCGATGGTCAGGCTGCGGTCCTCGACGTCACCGACCGTCCCACCGGCCGGCGGGGTCACGCTGGCCGTGCTCGTCGTGCCGGCGGCGGGCTGGCTGGGGATGACCGGGCTGGTGGGTGTTGCCACCGATGCCGGTTCCGCGACGGTCACGGGCTCCATGCTCTCCCACGGGCGCGGGGCGAGTCGGAAGTAGGCGCCGGGGATGCGTAAGGCGTCGGCGATGCGCTGGACAAGGTCCAGTGAGGTGATGCGGGTCTCGCCGCTCATGACCCGGCTGACCCGGCTTTGCGTGAGCCCCGGTACGGGGGAGGACACGCGGTCCTGGCTGGCGCCGTCGTACTTGCGCATCAGGCGGAAGATCGTCTGAAAGTCCAGGGTCTCGCAGGCGGCGCGGAACTCGTCGCGAGCAAGAAGCTCGGGCGAGGCGGTGTATGGAGGGGCGGGCTGGGCCATCCGCCATCTCCTCGGGTACGGGCCGACTGCCAGGGTCAGCGGGTGGTCAGGTCGCTACGCAGAGACTAGCGCCACCATGCCACCTTGGTATGGGTCATTCGCCGCTGTTCTGATGCTTTGGCGCTCGGCTGGCGCCCGTCAACCGCTCGGCAGGCGGTGAACCGTCCGGATTCCATGCGCACCGTATCTTGCCATCTTGACGTTTCGTGACGCATCGGGCGCGGACGAGTCTGGTTCGCAAGCCACCCCGCCTCGTGTTCGCGTAGAGCCGGGCTCCGCGGGACGGGGTGGCGTCCAGACCGTGAGGTGACACGACGGATGAGGGGCACAGCGGATGCCATGGACCAGGACCAGACAGACCGGAGCGAATCCGCGGAATGGGCACGGGGGTTCACGATGACGTGGACGAGTGGCCCGTGCCGGGCGGACGAGGAACCGGGCGTGGGCCTGCTGCCCTGGGGTGTGGACGCCTGGGCGCTGGTGGTTCCGGCGGGTTCGTCGGCTCAGGCGTTGCATGCGGCGATGGCGGAGATGCCGCCTGGCCTGCGGTTCGCTGAGGCGTTTGGGGATGTTGACGTGGTCCTCGTCTACGAAGCCTCCGGCGCGCGGCTGTCCCGGCGGCAGATTCCCGGGCCGTTCCTGCGGGCGATGCTTGAACTCGACCCGGTGCGGGTGGGGGCGGGCAACGGTCGGCGGTGGATGACCGAAGGGGAACGCGCAGCGTACGAGGCGGGGAAAGCCGATGTCGCCGATGCGCTGCGCCGTCAGGTGATCCGCCGGCGGTTTGCCCGCTCCGGGAGCCGCCCCGTGCCGGGCTGACATCTCGGAACGTCACAAGGGCCGGACCTCGCCGTGAGGCCCGGCCCTTCGTCGTCTCACGACGGTGTCCGGCTGCCCGACCTGATGATGGCCTGTTCGACGGCGGCGAGTCTGGTCATGACCTCGGTTATGCGCTCTTCCAGACGGGCCAGGACGGCGAGGATCTCCCGGCCGGTGGGCTCGTTCGCCTCGTCGTCTTCGGCCGGTGCGCCGGACACCAGGACGTGTATCAGGTGGTCGTCGGGCCACTCCAACGCGCGGGCGATCGCGGTCAAGGTCTTGTTCTGCACGCGGCGGCCGGCGCCGTGCTGAAGCTCACGCAGGGTCGACACGGACACCCCTGACGCGCGGGCAAGGTCCTGTTGTCCGATGCGGCGGCGGGCCATCCGGTCGTTGAGCGCCGCGGCGACGGCGGCCCAGTCCTCGCCGTCCACCGGCCCTCTCGTCCTGTATACCGGCGGGGTTTTCCGGTCAGCCATGCGCGCATATTAGCGACCTGCAAAAGAGCGCCATCGGCATACCCGCGCGTCATATCACCATGGCATGAACCAATACGGCGCGCATGACGGCCATGCTACCGATACATACAACGCCTGGTTGGCGGTTGATACGCGCTTGGTGAGCGGTGGATCGTGTACCTCGTCAGCCGGAACACACAGATGGTTCCGGGGTCAGCGAGACGAGTGGAGGTGGCGCGATGGCGGTTCCCGGGCGTATTCCGGTGCGCTTTGAGGACGTGTTCCCGCACGGCGCGTTCGTGCTGGGGGTGGAGGCGGCGAACGACTACGACAAGGTGAAGGCGAAGGCGCCGGATGTGCAGGCGCGGGACAAGGACACCGGCGAGCTGGTGTGGTCGGTGCGGGTCATGGACGCGGACCCGGCGGCGCGGAAGTCCGAACTGAAGGTGAAGATCCTCGGTGAGGTGGCGCCGGTACCACCGGACCCGATGCCGGGCACGCCGTTTCGGCCGGTGCTGTTCGAGGGGTTGGCCGTGGTGCCCTACGTGGACGCCAACGGGCGGGTGGCGTTCTCCTTGCGGGCGGCGGCGATGCGCCCGGTTGGTCCGGTGGCCTCGGCGCGGCGTCCCGGCCCGGCGGTGGCGGCGTGAGCGGGCTCGGCGCGGACGGACTGCGCTCCTCGACGCATCTGGGGCTGCACGTGGGCGCGGACTGGTCGGTGCGCTGCCGCATCTCCCCGGACAAGCCGCCGATCCTCGCGGTCCAGGTGGGCCGGACGCTGCTCTCTTTCTTGCCGGCCGGTACCGCGGTGACCGCCGATCATGTCGAGTTCGCGTATGCGCTGCTGGGCGCGGTGAACGATTACCTCGTCGAATGCGAACGGTTCCGGTTCACCATACAGGACGCGGCTGACTCCTCGGGGCAGTTCGCCGCGTAGCCAATTCCCTGCTCTATTTCAGATAGGCGGCCCGGAACCCTCGGTTCCGACTGGCGGTTCCGGGCCTGCCTCCCCTGATTTCCTCGTTTCTTTCTGCTCCTGCTTCCGTGCGCTCTGAAACAGGTGGTATTTGTCATGTCCAGAATCAACGGTGATCGGGGAATTCCCCGGATTCCGTCCCGGGCCGACAAGGTCCGCGTGCCGCTGTGGATGCTGCTCCTGGCGGTGGCCGGTAAAGGGCTGGTGCTCGGGCTGCGCTGGTGCTGGCGGCATCGGGTGGCCGTGCCGGTCGCGCTCGGCCTGCTGCTGTTCACCCGCCGGTTCGGGCCGCTGGGCCTGGTGGCGCTGCTCGTCGGGCTGGTCCTGGTCGCGGTTGTGTGGTGGCGGCTGCACGCCCGGTCGTTCGGCTGGCTGGCCCGGTGGGTGTGGGGCCGGGTGCGGCTGACCTTCGTCTACCGGTGGCGGTGGCGGCCGGCGATGGTCCACACCGGTCTTGCTATCCGCATGCCTACGTCGAACGGCGACCGGGTCACCTTTGACGAGTACTTCCCGCGTATCCGCTCGATCCGCTCCACTCGCGCGGTGGACGTGCTGCGGGTGGAACTGCTGCCCGGACAGACCCCGGAACAGTGGGCGGAGCAGGCCGAAGGACTACGCCATGTCTTTCGGGCGCGGCGCTGCCAGGTGCACGCCGAGACGTTCCGGTTCGTCCGGCTGCACTTCTACCGGAAGGACACCCTGACCCGGCCCGTCACCCCGGCCGGCCTCGACACTCCCGGACCTGCGATCATCCACGACCGGACCGACGACACGGACGAGGAACGGCACGGCGACCCTGACCCTCTCGTCGCGGGGCTGGGTGCGGTTCTGGTCGGCCAGTGCGAGGACGGCGCGCCGTGGATGCTCCCCATCCGCGGGACACATGTGCTCGTCGCGGGGGCGACTGGGGCGGGGAAAGGGTCGGTGCTGTGGTCGATCATCCGCGGTCTCGGTCCGGCGATCCGCGCTGGTCTCGTCGAGCTGTGGGTGTGTGATCCGAAGGGAGGGATGGAACTCGCCTTCGGGGAACCGCTGTTTGCCCGGTTCGCCACAGACACGGAGTCGATCGCGGACCTTCTTGACGACGCGGTGGACGTGATGCAGGAGCGGACGGCCCGGCTACGGGGGCGAACCCGGCTGCATGCGCCGACTCCGGCTGAGCCGCTGGTCGTGCTAATCGTGGATGAGATCGCCTCGTTGACGGCCTACGTCACCGACCGCGACGTGAAGAAACGGATCGGTGCGGCGTTGCCGCTGCTGCTGTCGCAGGGGCGGGCGCCCGGCGTGGTTGTGGTGGCGGCGGTGCAGGACCCGCGTAAGGACGTGCTGCCCTTCCGCGACCTGTTCCCCGTCCGGGTCGCGTTGCGCATGACCGAACCGGAACAGGCGGATCTCGTGCTCGGCTCCGGTGCCCGTGACCGCGGTGCGCGGGCGGACGAGATCCCGGTGTCCCTGCCCGGGGTGGGCTATGTGCTGCACGACGGGCAACCCGACCCGGTGCGGGTGCGGGCAGTGTTCGTCGACGATGCCGAGATCAGCCGGACCGTGTGGGCCTACCGGCCGCTACATCCGGTCGAGGACGGGTGGACCCCGGACCTTGGCCCCTACCTCGACGGCGACCTGCCCGGACACGGCCCGTCCGATGGTCGCGGAGACCTGGGGGATGTGGCGTGACCGGCCCGGCTCTCGGCCATGACCCGGCCAGCGTGGACCCCACCGGGGGGCGTCCCGGGTCACGGGCGGCGCGGATGCGGATGCCCTTGGCCCGGCACGTCGTCGAAACCGTCGCCATCGACAACGGTGTCTGCGTCCGCCCGATGCCGATGCGGCGAACGAACCTGGACACCGGCGAAACCGAGATCATCCCCGTACCGTGCGGGGCGACGCTGGCGAGCAAGTGCCCGCCGTGTGCGGAACGGGCACGGCGGCTACGGATGGCGCAGTGCAAAGCGGGCTGGCATCTCGACGACGAACCGCTACCCGACCCGGACCCGCCATCGGAGGAGGCCAAGATTCTTGCCGGCTTCCGGGCAGACCTCGAAGCTCTCCGACTCGACACGGAGCGTGCCGGGGATGCCGCCGGCGTCAGCGAGATCGACGATCTCATCGGCCAGGTCGACGACGAACTGTCGACCCTCGGCGTGCGGGGCAAGGCGGCCCCGGACAGTCGGGACCGACCACGCCGTGTCCGCTCGACCCGTCGACGCCAGGACGCGCCCGACCTGCCCCGGCTCCCAGTGGACAAGCGCACGGTCGGCCGGACATACGAGGCGGCGGATGGGACGGTGTGGCGGCCGTCGATGTTCCTGACGCTCACCTGCGACTCCTACGGGCGGGTCACGAGCGACGGCACCCCGGTGGACCCGGACGGCTACGACTACCGGCGGGCGGCCCGGGACGCGATCCACTTTCCCAAGCTGGTAGATCGGTTCTGGCAGAACCTCCGGCGGGCGGTCGGCTGGGAGGTCCAGTACTTCGCCGCGCTCGAACCGCAACGGCGGCTCGCGCCGCATCTGCACGCGGCCATCCGCGGCACCGTCCCGCGGGTCCTGCTACGCCAGGTGGCGGCGGCGACCTATCACCAGGTCTGGTGGCCACCGTGCGACCGGCCCGTGTACGGCGATGATCGGCTACCGGTCTGGGACGATGCGGCCGGCGGCTACCTCGACCCGGACACCGGCGCGGCGCTGCCGATCTGGGATGAGGCGCTGGACACGATCGGCGAGGACGACGAACCCACGCACGTCGTCCGCTTCGGTCCGCAACTGCGCGCGGACGGGGTGACGGCGAACTCGGCGACCACCGGCCGGATGATCGGCTACCTGACCAAATATCTGACCAAGAGCCTCGACACCTGCCACGACGTCGCCACCGATGCCCAGCGTCGGCATGTGGACCGGCTCGCGGACGCGCTGCGGTACGAACCATGCGCGCCGACCTGCGCGAACTGGCTGCGTTACGGCGTCCAGCCGCGCAACGCGAAACCGGGCCTCGTCCCGGGGCGATGCCGGGGCAAGGCACACCGGCGCGAAACCCTCGGCTTCGGCGGCCGGCGCGTGCTCGTCAGCCGGAAATGGTCCGGCAAATCTCTGACCGATCACCGAGCGGACCGGGGCGCCTGGGTCCGTGAACAGCTCGAAGCCCTCGGCCAGACCGGAACCGGCCCGGTGGCCGCGCTCGGCACGGACCCGGCGCGGACGGTGTGGACGCTTCTCCGTCCCGGTGACCCGGCGACGCCTCGTCGCGAACACCTGCTGTTGCACGCGGTCGCGCAACGGCATGCCTGGCGGGCTCAGCTCGACGCGGCCCGACATGCCACCGGCGGAGGGTTTCCGGCAATCGGTCCACCGGACGCGGTCCGCGCTGCCTGATCGCTTGCCTCGCTCGCCTGGAAGGCGTAGATGACCAAACTGCTTCTGACCCCGGTCGAAGCCGCCGAGAGCCTCGCGGTTAGCCGGAGCACCGTGTACGAGCTGCTTGCCGTGGGCGTCCTCGAATCGGTGTACATCGGTCGGTCTCGGCGTATCCCGCGTGCCGCGCTCGATGCCTACGTGGATCGGTTGCGTGGCGGCTGTGAGGGGCGGGCCGCATGAACGGGTCGGGACACCGCGGCCGCGCGCCACCCGGTCACTGCTTGGCGGCCCGGTGCTCGGTGATCCATCGCTCGATGTCCTCTGCAAGCCAGACCTTGCCGGCCTTGATCTCGTCGAGCGGCTCGGGGAAGGACGGATCGGTGGTGGCGATCTGGTGCACGCGGACCCGACTCACGCCGAGACGCTCGGCGATCTCGGCCGTGCCCATGAGCTGTACCCGTCCCACGGCGGAAGAGTACTTGACATGTGCTAAGTCGGACCCGCATCATCGGACACGACTTAGCGACTGCTAAGAGATGGCGGTCCCGGTGGGTGCTGCAACACCCGACCGGGACCTGAGATCCCACCCTGCTCACGACAGGAGCGAGACCCTATGCCCATCTTCTCGTCCGGTGGCTTCGGTGCCTGGCGCACCCCCGGCGGTGACTCGCCGCTTGTCGCGGTGCGCGCGACCGACACCGGGGGCCACGAACTCACCATCCGGCCCGGCGCGGACGTCGGCGACCTGGTGGCGGTCCTCACGGACCTTCCGCCCGATGCCTTCTTCACCGAGCACTTCGGCGACGTCGACGCGGTCCTGATCTTCCGTTGCGTGCCTGGCGCTCCGGCAGCCGTCCCGGCCGTCCCGAATCCCTCGACGGGCCCGGCGGCGGCGAGCGTCTTCCGCTTGTAGCGGCATTCCTGCCCGCCCTTACCCCATTTTTCTTCCGTTCTCTGGATGCCTTTTCTGCTGTCAGGGTGTCGGACGTGTCCAGGGTCGGCCGTAGGCCGATCGCGTAAGCGACACGCAGTGCCCTGGATACGGCCGGCGCCCTGACAGACCATCCAGGCGCCCAGAGAACGGAATCCCCACCGACACCGGGCAACGCGACCTGCGACCCGCGTGCACCTTTCCCGTTCTTTCGGCAAGGAGCTGACTTCAGCATGCCCACCGACGATTACGGCGACGACGCGCCTCGGCGAATGAGCCTTCAGCAGGCGCTCCGCGAACACCTCGACCGGGCCGCGCGCGACCAGGGGCGCCGCTACCCGCAGCCTGGCGAGGAGATCAAGTTTGCCTGCGACATGGGAGACAGCCGGTACGGCTGCGCGTGGTGCGACAACGTCGAATGGCCCGACGGCAACCCCCTGGACGCCGAGTGATGGCCGGGCAGGACGCTGCCGGGGACGAGTTCTCGGAAGACACTCCGTCGCCAGCGCGGAAGAGCCGTGGTCGCCGTGGCCAGGGTGAGGGGTCGATCTACTGGCGTGAGGATCGACAGCGTTGGGTGGTCGAAATCGACTACGGCTTCGTGAGCGGGCGGCGCAAGCGGGTGCCCCGGTACTTCAAGACACAGGAAGAGGCGATCGAGGAACAGCGAAAGGCGCGACAGGCGAAGTCGGAGGGCATCGCCAACCTTGACCGACGCTCCCGCTTCGGGGACTTTCTGACCTACTGGCTCGAAGAGATCGTCAAGCCGTCTGAAAGGGCGGAGTCCACGAAATCGAATTACCGCGACATGGTCAACAATCACATCCGGCCGGCGCTCGGCAAACATCGTCTCGTCGAGCTGAAGCACGAGGACCTACAGCGGTTCCTGAACCGCAAGGCTGCGGACGGCTACAGCACGTCGACCATGCGGACGCTGCGCACGGTCCTGCACCAGGCGCTCAACGAAGCGGTCATCACCGAGAAGATCACGCGCAACGTCGCCGAGACGCTGCGCGTCCCGAAAGCCCGTAAGCCCAAGCGGAAGGTCGTCGCGCTGAGCAAGGAAGACGGGCTCCGGCTGCTCGAAGAGGCGAAGTCCACGCGGCTCTACGCGCTGTATGTGCTGCTGGCGATGGTGGGTCTGCGGCGCGGGGAGGCGCTCGCGCTGCGCTGGTCGGACTTTGACGAGTCGGCTTCCACGCTGCGCGTGGCCCGTCAGGTGACCCGGGTGCGTGGTGTGGGGCTGATGGTCGGCCCGACGAAGAGCCAGGCCGGGCAACGCACGATCGCGCTTCCGGCCCGGTGCGTCGAGGTGCTCAAAGCCCACCGGACCGCCCA
>NZ_CAAAFT010000489.1:0-2323 GCF_900634765.1 Candidatus Protofrankia californiensis
TGACCCTGCTCGCAGGCCAGGTGCACCTTGGTAGTCAGACCGCCGCGGGAGCGTCCACGGGCGTGGTCGGCCGGCTCGATGGCGACCCCGCCCGGGCTCTGCTTCTGCAGAGCCCTTTTTTGGACGCCCCGGCAGCGTGCTGGTGGGCGCGGGCGACGGTGGAGTCCACCGACACCTCCCAGGTAATCAACCCGGCCGCGTCCGCCCGTGTCTGGAGCGCGGTCAGGATCGCCGTCCAGGTGCCGTCACGCTGCCAGTCCCGGAACAGCCCGTACACAGTGCGCCAGTGCCCGTAGCGGGTGGGGATGTCCCGCCACGGCGCTCCGGTTCTCGTCCGCCACCGGATCCCGTTGATCAGCTGCCGTTTCGTCCAGATCGGCGGCCGGCCAGGCTTCTTCTTCTCCGTTGGTAGCAGTGGCTCCAGTATCGTCCACTGCTCGTTCGTCAGGTCACCCCGCGCCATACAGTGATCGTGGCTGTTCGGTCACAAAACCAGATCAAGGTGGGATCACACGCCCCCCACTTTTCAAACACGCCCTAGGACCTGGGTCGCTGAGCCGTCCCTCCACCCAGCTGACAGCACGACCGATCAGCTGATAGCTCGACGGCGGATCGTCAGCGTAGGGATCGTCAGCACAGGTCGATAGTTCTTGATTCAGAACAAAATCTTCTATTAAAACATATTCAGGGCCTGTGGAGGAGAAATCCTCCACAGGCCCTCTGTACGTCATGGTGGATGTCCGTCCCCGTATCCGACGACGGAAGGGCCCTGCCATGACACCTGCACCGCCCGTTCTCGCCCTTACTTCCGAATCCGAGCCGGGTATCCGGCCGCTAGTCGTCACCGACGAACCACTACTGCTCGACGATCTCCTACGGCTTGCCGCGGCGGCCGGGGTCACCGTGGACGCCGTAGCCGACGCCGACCTCGCCCGCCGGTACTGGAGCAGCGCCCCGCTCGTCCTCGTCGGCGCCGATCGGGTGCCGTCCTGCGTCGCCGTCGGGCTCCCCCGACGCCCAGGCGTCGTCCTGGTCAGCTCCGACCTCGACGACGGCGGTGTGTGGGAAGCGGCGGTTCGACTGGGCGCCGAACACGTGGCTTTCCTGCCCGATGCGGAGGAATGGATGGTCGACGTGCTCGTCGACGCCACCGAGGCGGACCAGCGACGCGGCACCGTGGTCGGCGTGGTGGGCGGTCGAGGCGGCGCGGGGGCCACCAGCCTCTCGATCGCGCTGACTCTTGCGTCCCTGCGCCGCGGCTTCAACACGGTTCTGGTGGACGCCGACCCGCTCGGCGGTGGTATCGACCTCGCCCTCGGCATAGAGGACCGGCCCGGTATGCGATGGCCGGACCTGGCATCCGCCCACGGCCGACTGCCACGCCGGATGCTGACCGAGGCGTTGCCGTCCCTTGGGGAGCTCCCCGTGCTCTCCTGGGACAGGATCAGTCCGACGGTGATCGCACCGTCCGCCATGACCTCGATACTGACCAGTGCCCGGCGCGGAAACGATCTTCTCGTCGTCGACCTTCCGCGCTTTCCCGACCAGACCACCGCCGTCGCGATGCAGCTGGCCGAGATCATCCTTGTGGTCGTGCCGGCCGAGGTCCGCGCGATCGCCGCTGCCGGTCGGGTGTGCGACACGGCCAACCGGTACTGTGCCGACGTTCGCGTGGTCGTACGGCTGCCGGGCCCGGCCGGGCTCCAGGCCGACACCGTCTCCGACGCGCTCGCGCTGCCGGTAGCGGGGATTCTGCGGCACGAACAAGGTCTCGCCTCCGGGTTGGAGCGAGGAGAACCACCGGGCAGTCGTCGCCGGAGTTCGCTGGCCCGGGTCAGTGGCCAGATCCTCAACGACCTCGGTCTGGCACGTTCGGACGTGGCGGCGTGAACGGGTATCCCACTGCTGAGCACTCCGCGTCCGGGCCCGCGCCGCACCGCACCCACGATCACGTCACGGTCCAACGGACGGGACCGGAGCACCCGCAAGCGGTGCCGACCGCGGCCTCGTCCGGTCTCACGAACACCGCACACCCCGACGAGGATCTGCTGGCGGGAATCCGCCGGCGGCTGGTCAACACCGATGGCGCGATGACGTCCTCACGCATCGCGGCGGCCGTTCGAGCCGAAACCGGCCCCGCTGACAGCGACTCCCTGGCCCTCTACCGGTCACTGGAGTCCGAACTTGTCGGTGTCGGCCCGCTCGAACCGCTGCTGGCCGACCCTTTCGTCACCGACATCCTGGTCAACGGACCCGCGGAGGTCTGGGTGGACCGCGGCAACGGTCTCCAACGCTGCGGGATCACCTTCCCCGACGATGACGC
>NZ_CAAAFT010000489.1:2399-7567 GCF_900634765.1 Candidatus Protofrankia californiensis
CCGCGGTACGCCGGCTCGCGGTCCGGCTGGCCGCCGCAACCGGGCGGCGTCTGGACGCCGCGACCCCGTTCACCGACGCGCGGCTGGGCGACGGCACCCGGCTGCACGCCGTGCTCGCCCCCGTCGCGGTCATGGGCACATGTCTGTCACTACGGGTCCCCCGACCACGACCGTTCACGCTGGACGATCTCATATCGACCGGTACGGTCACCTCCGCCATGGCCGAGGTATTGGACGCACTTGTGCGAGGCCGCCTGGCCACCCTGGTCACCGGCGGTACCGGTTCGGGCAAGACAACCATGTTGGGCGCACTGCTGGGGCGGGTCGACCCCGCCGATCGAGTCGTGATCGTGGAGGACACCGCCGAACTCGTCGTGGACCTGGCACACGTCGTCCGCATGGAGTCCCGCCCGCCGAACATAGAGGGCGCGGGCGGTATCGACCTGCGGGATCTGGTGCGTCAGGCACTGCGGATGCGGCCTGACCGGATTGTCGTGGGCGAGGTCCGCGGGGCCGAGATCATGGATCTTCTGGTTGCACTCAACACCGGTCACGAGGGCGGGTTCAGCACCGTGCACGCAAATGCGGCGGCCGACGTCCCGGCGCGGATGGAAGCGCTCGCCGCGCTCGCGGGCCTTGATCGGGCAGCCCTGCACAGCCAGCTTGCCTCGGCGGTACAGGCTGTCGTCCACATCAGGCGAGATCGTGACAGAAGACGCAGGCTCAGCGAAATCAGCGTGCTCTTTCGCGATCAGGGTGGGCTTGTGCACGTGCTGGATGCCCTACGCCTACGCCACCGCCCGCCATCGCAGGACCACCGCGACAGGGACGGCGACGGGGACAGTTATGGGGACACGGCCCAGGTAGTCGTGGCCGGGGCCGGGGCGCAGATTCTCGACAGGATGCTTGCCGAGCGCGGCGGACCGCGTCCCGACCTGCTCCGCAGCGCCGCCACCGGCAGCCGGCGATGCTGACCGTGGCACCCGCCGGCTGCTGTGCCGTTGCCGCGGCGCTGGCCACCGGACCAATCGGACGGCGCCCACCCCGGGTCCGGTCGTCAGCCGTGACACGCACGGAGCAGACCCGGCAAGGCCACGAAACCGGTGACGCGCCAGGCCGCACGCTGAACGCGCTGGGTCACACGCTGACGCTGCCGCCCGCCCGCTCCTGGACACCGGTGGCGTTCGCGGCGGCTGGGACGGTCGTCATCGGCGTGGTCCTGGGGCCGGTGGCCGCCGGCACGGGTGTCGTCGGCGCCGTGACAGCCCGGCGAGCCCTGCGGCGCGCCACGGACCGGCGGTGGCGCGGTATGCAGCGTGCGAGCGCGGAGGAGGTTCTCGCAGCGCTTGCCACCGAGCTCGAGGCCGGCCGCGAGCCTGCTGAGGCCCTGCGGTCAGCCGTCGACGACGTTGCCGGCGAGCCGGGCGAACATGGTCATGTGACCGCAGCAGGCAGGGACGTGCGCATGCACGATCCCCTGGCCCTGCGCGTGGCACTTGCCCGCCGGACGGACCCGGCTGTCGCGCTGGCGGTCTGTGAGGCGTCGACGTTGCGCCAGCTCGCGGCTGCATGGCGAGTAAGCCAGAACGCCGGTATTCCGCTTGCCCCACTGGCGAACAGGCTCGCCGCCGTTGTGCGCGCCGAGCGTGAACAGGACGGCGAGGTTTCCGCGGCACTCGCCGGGCCGCGGGCGTCCGGGCGGATGGTCGCATCCCTGCCCGTTGCTGGGATCGTGCTTGGTGTACTGCTCGGCGCATCGCCGCTGAAGGTTCTTCTGGATACTCGGGCCGGAACGCTCTGCCTGGTCGTGGGTGTGGCGCTTGACCTCGCCGGCCTGGCATGGATCAACCGGCTTACCGAGGTGGCCGGTAAACGCGACGCAGGCATTCATGGCCATGAAGGGGCCGCCCATGCCTGGCCACCGCACGGGTTGCCCAGGTGACCATCCAACCGCAGTGGCACCGATTGATCATCGACGAGCCGGTGTCGCCGCCGTCACTCGCGTTCACCGCCGGAACGCTGGCCTTTTCCCAAACGCTGGCCCTTTCCCAACGGGAGCTGCTGCTCACCGCTGCCACATTGTGTATGGCATCAGCGTCCTGGCTGACAGGAACGACGACGCTACGCGACCATGCGCGACGCCGAATCCCTGCGCTCCGCCCGCCACCGGGCGCGGATACCGCCTCGGGCCGGCGATCACTCGAACGGCGGGGAACGGACACCGGGACAGCTGGCATGCCCGGTACCGGGAGCCGGATGGTAAGTGGACGCATGGCCAGTGGACGGCGCCTGAACGTGAGCAGATCGGTAGTACGGCGGATCGCTCTCGGTACGGCAGCCGGACTCGGACCTGTTGCGATCTTTCCTGGCCCCGCGGGTATGGCTGCCGGGATCATCATCGGTGTCGCCGCAGCCCGGCTGCTGGCCTCCGTACCGGATCAACATGCACAGCGCCGGCAGGCACGCCTCACCGAGGATCTTCCACTGGCTCTCGACCTGATCGCGGCCTGCCTGACGGCTGGTGCGCCCATCGTGACAGCTCTGGACATCGTGGCCGATGCGGTTGGCGGTCCACTCGGAGCGGAACTGGGCATCGTCAGCCGTAGTCTGCGCCTTGGCGCGTCCACGGCGGAAGCCTGCAGCCGGCTGCTCAATCCTGGACACGGCTCCCGGCCTGGACCGGGCTGGTGGGCCAGGCTCGCTCCAGCCGGACTCGGTCCAGGCAAGCTCGGCTCACCGGCACTCTCAGCGGAAGCACACGAGATAGCGGCTTTCGCGCGGGCATTGCACCGGACCGAGGAATCCGGGGCCCGCCTGGCCGTAACCCTGGGGCGACTGGCGGACCAGACCCGCGCCAGGCAGCAGGAACGTGCGTTGGCCGCGGCCCGCCGGGCAGGAGTCACCGCCGTAGTACCACTCGGTCTGTGTTTTCTGCCCGCATTCATCGCGCTGGGAGTCGTGCCAGTCGTGATAGGAGCAGGTGCGGGCCTGGCGCTCCCGTAACCATGTTGTGTGTCGCTTCCAGCGACGTTGTGTGACGCCTCCAGCGACCCCTACCTGAAAGCGACGTGAGAACGACATGAGAGGGACGCCAGAAATGTCGTCATCGCGCTGCTTTCAGCGGATGACAGGACGTCCGGCCTGTGGACGACGGAAGGTTATCCACAAAGCGACGTCCGTCCTCGCCGGGGCCGCATTCAACGCGCCATCATCAAGGGAGTCGAAGCTCCTTCATCTCGAGGAGCAGACATCCACCGTATACCAGTAACTGAGCTGGAGGTCGCCTGTCATGGCCGCACTCAGATCATCCAAAACCTCTCTCATCATTCAATGGAAGGTGCTGCTGATCGGCACATTCATGCAGTCGACGATCGGTGCTTCACGCCGGCAACGGGCTGGTGTGCGGGCGGTGTCAGCCACGACCCTGCCCAGGCGGAGGGACGACGCAGGCATGTCGACCGCGGAGTACGCGGTCGGCACGGTCGCCGCGGTCGGGTTCGCCGCTGTTCTTTACGCTGTGATCAACAGTTCTGCGACGAGAGCGCTGCTTGCCAACCTGGTCAAGCAGGCGCTGTCCATCCCCTTCTGATACACCGGCCGAGCCGGTGCGTGGCTCGACGACCCCCAGCCGCGGAGCGGGCCGTAACCGAGGGCGAAGAACCCCTGACGGCGGCCAGGCAACAGCCGAACTGGCGGTCGCAATACCATCACTGATACTTGTCCTGCTGATCGCAATTTGGGTTGTCAGCGCCGTTTCGGTTCAGGCGCAGTGCGCGGAGGCGGCTCGCATCGGTGCCCGCGCCGCCGCTCGCGGAGAAACCGACGAAGTGGTCCGCGCCTGGGCCGGGCGGGCCGCTCCCCGGGGTTCCACGATTTCCATCAGCCGCACCGCGGATGTCGTCGTCGTCCAGATCAGATTCGGAGTCCGCGCCACCGGGGTACTGGCAAGAATTACTCCTCCAATCGATATCACCATGTCCTCCACAGCACCGACGGAGGCAGCGGAAAACACCGAAGTCGGCCCCGTACCCGTACCCGTACCCGACAATTATTGAATCAGCATAAAGAAGGCTTAACAATGCACCGTTCATGTTCGCGGCAAACATACAGGCGTCGATTCCACCGGCCTTTCAGGCGTTCTCTGCGACCGCTCGGCGGCTTGGACACGCACTACTCGTCCAGCTTCGGGGACACAGGTTCGGCGACCGTACTCACGCTTTCCGCATTCCTGGTCCTGGGGACGTTCACCGGCGTCGTTCTAGCGGTTTCAATGACTGCTGTCTGCCGCCAACGGGCCGCGGGCGCGGCTGACATGGCAGCTCTTGCGGCCGCGGGTGATCCATCCGGTGACCCGGAATCCATGTGCGGGCGGGCGCACGCCATCGGGTTTGCGAATCGCAGCCGCGTCCTATCCTGCAGGATCTCGGGAGACACCGTCGAGATTGCCGTGGCCGTCGATCTCCCGGGAGCGCTCGCCGGTCTGGGACCGCTTGTCGCCAGGGCCCGCGCCGGCCCGGCGAACAGCGCCGGCAGCGACCGAACCTTGCACAGCACGCCAGCGCGGCACAACGGCGGCAGCCGGAGCATGACGCCAGCACCGGCAGCAGCCACCACCCAGTAGTGGTGGTGAGCCTACCGACTATCCGACCAGGCCGAATCGAGCCGCTGCAGGACAGCGTCGAGCAGCCGGCGGGCAGCCGGCTTGTCCAGGGGCTCGTTGCCGTTTCCGCACTTCGGCGACTGCACACACGACGGGCACCCGGCCACGCACTCACAAGCCGCGATCACATCTCGGGTCGCGCGCAGCCACGGCCCACCGCGCAGAAAGCCGCGCTCGGCAAAACCCGCTCCGCCCGGATAGCCGTCATAGACGAACACCGTGGTACGGGAGGTGTCCGGATGCAGTGCGGTCGACACTCCCCCGATGTCCCACCGGTCGCATGTCGCGAACAACGGGAGTATGCCGATCGCCGCGTGTTCGGCAGCGTGAACGGCACCGGGGACCTCGCCGTCGTCGATTCCGGCCTCGGCCAGGAGTTCCTCGGTCACCGTGTACCAGACCGCCCGCGTGCGCAGGTGCCGCGCGGGAAGATCCAGCGGATCATCCCCGATCACTCGTCCGCTGCCTGCCAGGCGCCGCTGGTAGGACACCACCTGGCTGCTGACCT
>NZ_CAAAFT010000489.1:7592-8223 GCF_900634765.1 Candidatus Protofrankia californiensis
CGCGGGAAGATCCAGCGGATCATCCCCGATCACTCGTCCGCTGCCTGCCAGGCGCCGCTGGTAGGACACCACCTGGCTGCTGACCTCAACTGTTCCCAGGTGCAGCTCGACATCGCCGGCGCTGCGGGAGCGGATCGACTCCACCACCCGGATGTCGGTGTCCTCCCGGGCCACCGTCGTCCAGTCCGGTGTGGCCGCCTCCACGAACGCGACCGCCGCGTCGAGATCGAATTCGATGACCACATAGGAGCCGCCCTGATGAAGGTAGACAGCACCGCGGTGAACCGTCGAATGCGACGTCGAGGCATCCACCGTTCCGAGCAGGCGCCCGGTGGACGCCTCGACAATCCGCACCGGCGGTCCGCCGACACCGCGGATGTCAACGTCCGGGCGGTGGCGACGCGTCCAGTACCAGCCCGCAGGCCGCCGCCGGAGCCGGCCCCGGCGTACCAGGTCGTCGACCGTGAGACGGGCCAGCGGCCCGAAAAGATCGAGATCGGCTTCGGTCAACGACAGTTCCGCGGCCGCGCACTCCAGGTGTGGGCCGAGTACGTAGGGGTTGTCGGGATCGAGCACGGTTGTCTCAACCGGCCGGCCGAACACGGCCTCGTGATGATGCACGAGATACGTG
>NZ_CAAAFT010000489.1:8248-22678 GCF_900634765.1 Candidatus Protofrankia californiensis
GGGCTCCCGCACCGTTGCGACCGGCCCGGCCGGCCTGCTGCCACAGCGAGGCCAGGGTACCCGGATAGCCGGTGATGACGACCGCATCCAGCCCGGTGACGTCGACACCCAGTTCGAGCGCGTTCGTCGCGGCGACGCCGAGCAGCCGCCCCGATCTCAGGTCCGCCTCCAACGCCCGGCGTTCCTCGGGCAGATAGCCCGCACGGTAGGCCGCGATCCGGTCCGCGAGATCCACCGACACCTCGGCCAACGCCCTGCGCGCCGACTGCGCGATCACTTCCGCAGTCCTGCGCGACCGTACGAACACAAGCGTGCGCACGCCGTCGGCCACAAGATCTGCGAGCAGATCCGCGGCCTCGGCAGTCGCCGAGCGACGGACCGGCGTGTTGTTGCGGCCGTCAATCGGGAATTCCGGCGACCCCTCCGAGACGGCTACGGGCACCACCGGCGCCCGTCCAGCCGGTGTTTCCGCCGGTTGGGACGATGTGGACCATGCCGGTCCACAGGCGGCCGGCCTGGAGGAGAGCGGTCCGGAAACAGCTGGCCCAGGGGAAAGCAGTCCGGATACGGCGGCTCCAGAGGAGAGCGGTCCAGAAGCGGCTGGTCCAGAAGCGATCGGTCCGGAACGCGACGGATCCAGCGGCGACGGCCCCGACGGTTCGAACGGAGAGGGCGTCTGCCATGGATATGACAGGGGTGGTTCGTACAGCACGAATCTCATCGCGCCTCTCGGGGAGGCGTCGTCCTCGACCGCTTGTACATCAAGCCCGGTCAGGCGGCTGGCGGCACCTGCCGGGTCCGACACCGTCGCCGACGCCAGGATGAACACCGGTGTCGAACCGTACCGTGCGGACACCCGTCGCAGCCTCCGCAGAACATGTGCGACGTGGGAACCGAAGACACCCCGATAGCCGTGACACTCGTCGACCACGACATATCGAAGACCCCGCAGAAAGGCTACCCAGCGCCGATGGGATGGCAATACACCCTGATGCAACATGTCGGGGTTGGTCAGCACGAACGTCGCATGAGCACGGACCCAGTCGCGTTCGGATGCCGGCGTGTCGCCGTCGTACGTGGCGGCGCGTACGCCTGTCAGGGTGAGTGCGCGAACCGCACGAAGCTGGTCGTTCGCCAGGGCCTTGGTGGGAGCGAGGTAGAGCGCACGAGCGGATGGTTCGGCAAGCAGGGCGCTGAGCACCGGCATGAGATATCCCAGCGATTTACCCGACGCCGTGCCCGTCGCGAGCACCACGCTGCGGCCGGCGTGGGCATGTTCGGCGGCACACGCCTGATGCGTCCACGGTGCGTCGATGCCAGCGGTGCGCAGCCGGGAAACGAGTACGGGATCCGCCCAGGCGGGCCAAGGGGCCCGCGTGCCGGCCCTGGCGGGAACATGTTCAACATGCGTGATGCAATGACTACGACGAGCGTCTGCGCGCAACCGGCCAAGAATAACTGCACCACGATCCGATGCATGCGGATCTGATGCACTCGCCGGGACCGAGGTTCTGTCCACGGTGGCCCAGCGTAGGCGAGGATGCCGGACGGATGTCCCGGTCCCGGCAGGATTCGCCCACCCCTGACCAGCAGCTGCGGGATGTGACGGTCGAACAGAGCGCGAACGGACCGCTACAGACGATCACAACTGTGAACTCCGCCACCAGCACATGGGTAGCCTGCTGTGTCGCGGCGAGCCGGATTGATCCGGGCGTGGGAGGGTAGTGCCGCCGTGATGTCTCAGCCGTCCGGCCGGGCGGCTGTGGAGCAGACGCAAGGAGGACCCGTGGACCTGTCCCTCACGACCCGCGTGGAAGGGGACTTCACGATCGTCGTCGTAGGCGGCGAGATTGACGTCTACACCGCGCCGAAGCTGCGGGAACAACTGATCGATCTCGTATCAGGCGGTTCGTATCATCTTGTCGTCGACATGGAAGGTGTCGAGTTCCTCGACTCGACCGGCCTCGGGGTACTTGTCGGTGGCCTCAAGCGAGTCCGGGCACACGAGGGGACGCTGCGTCTCGTCTGCACCCAGGAACGAATATTGAAAATCTTCCGGATCACGGGCCTGACAAAAGTCTTCCCGATCCATGCGTCCGTCGAGGAAGCACTCGCAGCCAAGGACTGAAGGGCCGACGGCGGCGCGATCATGCTCCTTTCGCGCACGGGGTTCCTGCCGGATCGGCGAAGCCGATCTGGGAGGTCCGGCAGGCCCAGGTCCTCGGGTCACCGTGTGGTCAGTTCCATCGAGAGACAGGTCATCGACGTATGTCCACCGTCGAGTTGCGTTTCGCGGCCCTCCCCGGGCACGTCCGAACGGCCCGGATGATCGCAGCTGCGGTCAGCCGGCGTTCGGGCGTACCGGAGGGGATCCTGGACGAGATCAAGCTTGCGGTCGGCGAGGCATGTGCCCGAGCCGTCAGCGTGAACCGCCGATTCGACCCCCAGGCTCCCGTAATCGTCCGGGTCAGTGACAACGACGGCTCGTTCACGGTGTCGGTGGCCGACCGCGGCCCACAAGGACGTAATGTTTCACCTGCGGACGGTTCACCTGCGAACGGCTGTGGGCAGGTCGACGCGCCCGAACCGCTCTACACCAGCTGTACGAGGCCAGCCACCTCCGGTTCCCGGCCCGCCGTTGCGGCGCCCGCCGTTGCCCAGCCCATCGTTGCCCAGCCCATCGTTACCGACCCCGTGGTTGCCGACCCCGCCGGTTCCCAGCCCGCGGTTGCCGAGCCCGTCATTACCAGTCCGGTCGCCTCCCGAAGGGACATCCGGCGACCGGACGAAGAGGACCTGTGCTCCACGGCAGCCCCGGGACTCGGTCTCGCCCTGATCGAGGGCCTGGTCGATGACTTCACCATCACCACGCGCACCGACTCGTCCGGCATGATCGTCACGATGCGCTGGCCGGTGGACCGGAAAACAACCACACCGATCATGGCCCTCTGACGGCGCGGCGTCGACGGCAACAGGTTGAGGCAGGCAAATCCACGCAGACAGGACGGGCCGAGGAGTGGACGCCGCATGAACTCGGGCGCCGCACATCCACTCCACAACCCCCGAAGCACAATATTCACCGGCTGGTATCAACGAAAAAACGAGCGCATGTTAAGGCCGTGTGGATAGACTGCCGCATCACTCGGTCGATCAGACCGCGTACGCGATGTCTGGAGTGCTCCCCGTGGTACCGAATGGAGAATCGGGAGAACGCGGGCCAGCGCGTTGGTCGCCGCACAACGGCGCGACGGCGGGAAGGGCAACCGCCCGGATCCGTCCCAGCCGGCAGTCACGCCGGCGTCGCACCCGCTTCGCGGGCCCACGCCGACCTGACGTCCTTCCACGCCCGAGCGGCAACCTCGACGACGTCGTCAGGTGCGACGTCCGGCCGTGCTCGCCCGCCAGAAGCCACAACCGGCATGGGGCGGACGCGGAGGGTGCACAGACCTGACCGGGAGGGCCCATGGTCCTGATCCAAGCTGTGGCGGGTACGAATCCCGACGGCGCTGCCATCGAACTTGGCGCAGGTCAGCTCGGGCTGGTCGCCGCGGTGGCGGCCGTGGCGGCCGTGGCGCTGGTGGTGGCCGGCTACCTGGTCCGCGAGGTGCTCGCGGCCGACCAGGGAAGCCCACGAATGATCGAAGTCGGTCGCGCCGTCCAGGAAGGGGCCACAGCCTACCTGCGCCGACAGTTCACCACGGTAGCGGGTTTCGTGCTCGTGATCCCGTTCGTTCTGTTGCTGTTGCCCGCGGAGTCCACCGGCTCCCGGGTCGGGCGGTCGCTCTTCTTCGTCCTCGGAGCCGTCTTCTCCGCGCTGGTCGGCTTCGTCGGCATGTCGCTGGCCACCCGGGCGAACACCCGGACCGCGGCCGCGGCCATCCGGCTCGGGGAACGCGCCGCCATGCGGATCGCCTTCCGCACCGGGGGTGTGGTGGGGATGTTCACCGTCGGTCTGGGTCTGCTCGGCGCGGCGGTGGTGGTACTCGCCTTTCGTGACACGGCTCCGCAGGTCCTGGAGGGCTTCGGTTTCGGTGCCGCTCTGCTTGCGATGTTCATGCGAGTCGGCGGTGGCATCTTCACCAAGGCGGCGGACGTCGGCGCCGACCTCGTCGGCAAGATCGAGCAAGGCATCCCCGAGGACGATCCACGCAATGCGGCCACAATCGCCGACAATGTGGGAGACAATGTCGGCGACTGCGCCGGGATGGCCGCAGACCTGTTCGAGTCCTACGCGGTGACGCTGGTAGCCGCGCTGATCCTCGGCGTGAAGGCATTCGGCGAGAACGGGCTGATCTTCCCACTACTGATCCCGGCCGTCGGCGTGCTCACCGCGATCATCGGCATTCTCTCGGTCGCCCCGCGCGCCGGTGACCGCAACGGCATGGCAGCGATCAACCGGGGCTTCTTCACGTCCGCGGTGATCTCCGCCATCGGAGTCGTCGTCGTCTCGCTCGTCTACCTTCCCAGCAGCTTCTCGGGGTTTCCCGGGATGGCGAACAGCAGCCAGAGCGGCGACCCGCGGTTCATCGCGATCACCGCGGTTCTGATCGGCATCGTGCTGGCCGCGGCGATCCAACTGCTCACCGGCTACTTCACCGAGACCAACCGCAGGCCGGTCCAGGACATCGTGAAGGCGTCGACCACCGGCCCCGCAACCAACATCCTTTCCGGCGTCGGCGTCGGTCTGGAATCGGCGGTCTACTCGGCGTTGCTTATCAGCGCAGCCGTCTTCGGTGCGTACCTGCTCGGATCCGGCAGCGTCACCGTCGCGTTGTTCGCCGTGGCGCTGGCCGGCACCGGTCTGTTGACGACGGTCGGCGTAATCGTCTCGATGGACACTTTCGGGCCGGTCAGCGACAACGCCCAGGGTATCGCCGAGATGTCCGGTGACACCGAAACAACCGCAGCGGTCGCAGCGACCGGAGCAGCTGGCGGCGCCGGAACAGCCGGAGCTGGGGCCGCAATCCTCACCTCCCTCGATGCCGTCGGGAACACCACCAAGGCGATCACGAAAGGTATCGCGATCGCCACCGCGGTACTGGCCGCCACCGCCCTGTTCGGATCGTTCACGGACACGGTGAACGAAGCGCTCGTCGACGCCGGCCGGGCCGTTGGATCGTCCCGCACCCTCAACATCGCCTATCCCGACGCCCTGGTCGGCCTGATCATCGGCGCGGCAGTCGTGTTCCTGTTCTCCGGGCTCGCGATCAACGCGGTCGGACGCACCGCCGGACGGGTCGTACTCGAGGTACGCAACCAGTTCCGGACGAAGCCGGGTATCATGGACGGAACGGAAAGGCCCGACTACAGTGCTGTCGTCGACATCTGCACCCGTGACTCGCTGCGGGAGCTGATTACTCCAGGCACCCTGGCGGTTCTCGCTCCGATCGCGGTCGGTTTCGGGCTGGGCTACCCACCACTGGGCGCCTATCTCGCCGGGGCAATCGCCGGGGGCGTCCTCATGGCCGTCTTTCTCGCCAACTCCGGTGGGGCCTGGGACAACGCGAAGAAATTCGTCGAGGACGGCAACTACGGCGGCAAGGGGTCGGACACGCATGCGGCAACCGTTATCGGAGACACCGTAGGTGACCCTTTCAAGGACACCGCCGGACCTTCGATCAACCCATTGATCAAGGTAATGAACCTGGTCAGCCTACTGATCGCACCTTCGGTGGTGAAATATTCGGTCGGCGACGACGAGAACAAACCGCTACGAATAGGGATAGCGCTGGCGGCCATCGCAGTGATCGTCGCAGTGATCGCCTACTCCAAGCGACATGCTTCCGCGCTCACCGTCACGCCCTCGGTAACCGAACAGCGCCCGGCCACCAAGACGAAGGCCGGAGTATGACGGCTGCCTCCCAATGACTGATCACATTCTCGGTGGCTGCTCCGGCCCCGGGCAGACGGGCCTGCTCCCCGTACGGGGGGCATCTGTGAGGAGGTCTGGAAGGAACATCGGATGACTTCAGCGATCCTTTGGCTCTACGGTGACGGCGTCGGCGTGCTGACGCCCGCTGCGGGCGCCGACCATCACCGTAAGCTGCGGGCGTCAGCGGTGGGCACAGCGGTGGGCACAGCGGTGGCCGGCGCCATCACGGGCGGCTCACCTCCCTGCGTGCCGGAGGGAGTCCAGAAACGAATGACGTGGGCGCCAGCCCGCCTGACACACCGGGAGCTGACACACCGGGAGGAGGGTGAGCACCACGGTCCGCCGGAATCTGGACGGGCATGAGCGGCTCCATGCCCTGCCGGACACGAGGTCAGTGACACGAGGTCAGTGACACGAGGCCGGTAACGCGTCATCGGCGACGCTGGTGCTGGTGACACGGCGTCAGTGACAGATGCATCCGATATGGTGTACGTCCGGTTTACACAGACCCTGGCCGGTCGACGCAGGCGGACCCGTGGGCACGACGAGGCGTACGGTCTGCTCCGGTGTCCGCGACGCGGACGCCGGGCGGCAGCTGACACACCGGTGTGCGCCGACCTACTGTCGGCAGGAGGACCGCCGCCCGAGACGCGCCGCAACGGGTCCCGGGCAGGTTCTCGAACCGGCGGCCGGCCCGTCCGCACTGTCCATACGCCATGCATGCCACAACGCATACAGGGCGCAACCCATACAGGCTGCAACCCATACAGGCCGCAACGCCGAAACCGAACTGCCCCCTGCAACGAGGAGAGAAGTGCCCCCGCGCACGAAGTCGACAAACAGCGGGACGCGCCGGTCGAGCGCCAGGCCATCGACGCCGGCCGTCGAACCCACGGCCGGTGACGTCGCCGCCGAGCCCGATACGGACGCCGCCGCGTCCGGCAACGGTGCCGTGTCCCGTGGACGCACCACGCGGACCACCACCCGTGGTAGCCGGGCCGGCACATCATCGCCGACCGCGGGCGCCACCGGTATCCGGCTCGTGATCGTCGAGTCCCCTGCCAAGGCGAAGACCATCGCCGGCTATCTCGGCTCCGGCTGGCGGGTCGAGTCCAGCATCGGACACATCCGGGACCTGCCGCAGAGCGCCGCCGACGTTCCCGACGCCCACAAGGGCAAACCGTGGGCTCGCCTCGGGGTGGACGTCGACAACGGCTTCGAGCCGCTCTACGTGGTCACTCCCGACAAGAAGTCCCAGGTCAGCAAGCTCAAGGCGCTGGTGAAGGACGCCAGCGAGCTCTACCTGGCGACAGACGAGGACCGTGAGGGCGAGGCTATCGCCTGGCATCTGCTGCAGACACTGAAGCCGACGGTGCCGGTGAAGCGGATGGTCTTCCACGAGATCACTGCGCAGGCGATCCGGCGGGCGGTGGACAACACCCGCGATATCGACGAGAACCTTGTCGACGCGCAGGAGACCCGGCGCATCCTCGACCGGCTCTACGGCTACGAGGTCAGCCCCGTGCTGTGGAAGAAGGTCATGCCGAAGCTGTCGGCAGGCCGGGTGCAGAGCGTGGCGACCCGCATCCTGGTGGAGCGCGAACGCGCCCGGATGCGTTTCTCCCCGGCCGAGTACTGGAACATCGAAGGTGTATTCGGCGTGCTGACCGGCCGGGACGCCGAGCGCGGAGGCGCCACCGACGGTGACCGCACGGCCGACGCCACGCCGCTGCCGGCGAACCTGGTCGCGCTCGACGGCCGGCGGCTGGCCACCGGACGCGACTTCGACTCCTCGGGGCAGCTCACCTCCGCCGAGGTCGTCCGGCTCGACGCGGACGCCGCGCGCACCCTGGCCGACCGGCTCGCCGACACCGCGTTCGCGGTGCGTTCGGTGGAGACCAAACCGTACCGCCGCTCCCCCTACGCACCGTTCATGACCTCCACCCTGCAGCAGGAGGCCAGCCGCAAGCTGCACTTCTCCAGCCAGCGGACGATGCAGGTGGCGCAGAAGCTGTACGAGAACGGCTACATCACCTATATGCGGACGGACTCGACGAACCTGTCCGAGACCGCGCTCGCCGCCGCTCGTGAGCAGGCCCGTGCCCTCTACGGGGCCCAGTACGTCCCCGAACGTCCCCGCACCTACACGAAGAAGGTCAAGAACGCCCAGGAGGCGCACGAGGCGATCCGCCCGGCCGGGGAGCAGTTCCGGACGCCGGGGGAGGTACGCGACGCGCTGGCCGACGACGTCGACGGCTACCGCCTGTACGAACTGATCTGGCGGCGGACCGTCGCCAGCCAGATGGCCGACGCCCTCGGCACATCTGCGACCATCCGGATCGGCGGCGTCTCCAGCGCCGGGGAGGACGCCGAGTTCTCGGCGTCCGGGAAGGTCATCACCTTCCCCGGGTTCCTGCGCGCCTACGTCGAGGGCGCGGACGATCCCGACGCCGAGCTGGACGACCGGGAGCGGCGGCTGCCGGACGTCCGCCAGGGCGACGCCCTGACCACCCGGGAGCTCAACCCGCGCGGGCACACGACCAACCCGCCGCCGCGCTTCACCGAGGCGAGCCTGGTCAAGACGCTTGAGGAGCTCGGTATCGGGCGCCCGTCCACGTACGCGTCGATCATCTGGACGATCCAGGCCCGCGGCTACGTGTGGAAGAAAGGCAGCGCGCTGATCCCGAGCTTTGTCGCGTTCGCCGTGATCGGCCTGCTCGAGGAACATTTCGGACGTCTCGTCGACTACCGGTTCACCGCGTCGATGGAGGACGACCTGGACGACATCGCCGCGGGCACGGCGGCGTCGATCGACTGGCTCACCCGGTTCTACTTCGGTTCGAACGCCGGCCAGGAGGGCGGGGTCGCGCGTGCCGGTGGGCTCAAGCACCTGGTCAACGAGCGGCTCGGCGAGATCGACGCCCGCGAGGTCAACTCGATCCCCCTGGGGGTAGCCCAGGACGACCAACCCGTGGTGATCCGGGTGGGGAAGTACGGCCCGTACATCCAGCACGGTGACGAGCGGGCGAGCGTCCCGGAGGACCTGCCTCCCGACGAGCTCACCGTGGACAAGGCGATGGCGCTGCTCGGCGCACCCAGCGAGGAACGGTCGCTGGGCACCGACCCGGAAAGCGGCGTGACGATCACTCTCAAGGTGGGACGTTTCGGCCCGTACGTGTCGACCGACGACGATCCGCCGCGCCGGGCGAGCCTGCTGGGCACGATGACCCCGGAGACCCTCACGCTCGCCGACGCCCTGAAACTGCTCACCCTTCCCCGATCGCTGGGAGTCGCTGAAGATGGGGAGGAGGTGACGGCCCAGAACGGCCGCTACGGACCCTATGTCAAGAAGGGGTCGGAGAGCCGCTCGCTGGAGTCGGAGGAGCAACTGTTCACGGTGACGCTGGACGAGGCACTGGCGCTGATCGCGCAGCCCAAGACGCGGGGACGCCGACGGGCCGCCGAGACCCCGCCGCTGCGTGAGCTCGGTCCTGATCCCGCCACGGGCGCCGCCATGGTGCTGCGGGAGGGCCGCTTCGGTCCCTACGTCACCGACGGTACGACCAACGCGAGCCTGCGCAAGGGCGACGACATCGCGTCCATCACCGTGGAACGAGCAGCCGAGATGCTCGCGGAGAAACGGGCCCGCGGCCCGGCGGCACCCAGACGGCGGACGGCGCAGCCGGCCAAGCAGTCGGCGACCAAGAAGACCACCAGGCAGTCCACGGCCAAGAAGACCACAGCCAAGAAGACGTCTGCGCAGCCGGCCACCACGACGGGGACGGACGGCGGTACGCAGGGCGCCTCATCGCCCCGCCCACGACGGACGGGCTGATGGGCCCTCCGGTGGATGGCGCCTACGACCCGCCGCGGTCACCGACCTCGACGGCGCCGTCGGGCGGCGGCGGGACGTCCAACGGTGGCCACCCGCCGGCTGACAGCCACCCGCCGCCTGGGGCCCGCCCACCGGCCCCAGGTGCGGGGGATCCCGCGGGCGCCACCGCCGCCACGACCGGTCCCCCGGCTCCCACCACGGCCGGCGGGCGGTCATGGTCGAACCGGCCCCCTGGAAGACCGCCTGTCGTGACGGTCCCGTCACCGCCGGCCGGGCCCGCTGATCCCCACCGCAACACCGAGGGGGACATCCGCGCGGTCCTGCGGATACCGCAGTTCCGGCGGCTGTGGCTGGCGCTGACGCTGTCCAGCCTCGGCGACTGGATGGGCCTGCTCGCCACGACCGCGCTGGCAAGCTCCCTGCAGGCGGGCTTTTCGGAGAAGGCGTACGCGATCGGCTCCGTCCTGATCGTCCGACTGCTACCGGCGCTGATCTTCGGACCGCTCGCCGGTGTCGTGGCCGACCGGCTCGACCGCAGGCTGACGATGGTCGTCGCCGACGTCCTACGGTTCGGGCTGTTCGTCTCCATTCCACTGGTCGGGACGCTGGTGTGGCTGCTCGTCGCATCCCTGCTGATCGAGTGCGTCAGCCTGTTCTGGAACCCGGCCAAGGACGCCAGTGTGCCGAACCTCGTGCCCGTGCAGCGGCTCGCGACGGCGAACACCCTGAGTCTGATCACCACATACGGTTCGGCACCGCTGGCTGCGGCGATCTTCTCGTTGCTGGCCACCCTGTCGCGGACGCTCGCCTCCAGCGTGTCGTTCTTCAAGACCTCCCCCCTCGATCTCGCGCTCTACTTCAACGCGGTGACGTTCCTGGTGTCGGCAGTGGTGATCTTCCGGCTGCGTGGCATCGGCCGGGCCGAACGCCACGACGCCGAGGTGAACCCGAGCTTCTGGTCGTCGATCACGGAAGGTCTGCGGTTCGTCAGCCACGACCGGCTGGTCCGCGGTCTGGTCGTCGGGATTCTCGGCGGTTTCGCCGGCGCGGGGTGTGTAGTGGCGCTCGGGCGGCTCTACGTCCAGCTTCTCGGCGGCGGTGACTCCGCCTACGGCGTCCTGTTCGGTGCGGTGTTCGTCGGGCTCGCCGCCGGCATGGCGCTCGGGCCGCGGCTGCTCGGCGACTACAGCCGCTCCCGCCTGTTCGGCCTGAGCGTCACCGCTGCCGGCGTGACCATGCTGCTGGTCGCCGTCGTACCCAACCTCGTGCTCGCATGCATCCTCGTCGTCTTCGTGGGCGCGTTCGCCGGGATCGCGTGGGTCACCGGTTACACGCTGCTGCAGGCAGGGGTGAGCGACGAACTGCGCGGACGGACCTTCGCGCTCGTCCAGTCCCTGGTCCGCATCGATCTGCTCCTGGTGCTGGCCGCGGCGCCCGCGCTGGTCGGACTCATCGGCTCGCACCACGTCAATCTGTGGGGCAACCTGCACGTGCGCACCGACGGCGTCACGATCGTCCTGCTCGGCGGCGGTCTGCTCGCGGTGGCTGTCGGCCTGTTCTCCTACCGGCAGATGGACGAACGCAGCGGGGTCGCGGTCCTGCCGGAACTGTGGAACGCCTTGCTGGGTCGGCGCGTCGTACCCGGCCGTCCTCGTCATGCCGGGCTGTTCATCGCCCTCGAAGGTGGTGAGGGCTCCGGCAAATCCACCCAGGCCGAACGACTGCGATCGTGGTTGGCGTCGTCCGGGCGCGAGGTCGTCGTGACCCGCGAACCGGGCGGGACCGCCCTGGGCACGAAACTGCGGGAGCTGCTGCTGGACCCCGCGGCGCGGCTGCACCCTCGCACCGAGGCACTGCTGTACGCCGCGGACCGCGCCGAACACGTCTCCCGGGTGATCGAACCTGCTCTGGCCCGCGGCGCGGTCGTCGTCAGCGATCGCTTCGTCGACTCCTCCATTGCCTACCAGGGCGCCGGACGCCAGCTCGGTGCGGACGACGTCGCCATGCTGTCGCGGTGGGCGACCCGCTCCCTGGTCCCGGACGTCACGATCCTGCTCGACATCCCCGCGGAGGTCGGACTCGGCCGGGTACGGGCCCGAGCAGGCATGAACAGCTCCGTTCGTGATCGTGTCACAGGTCACGAACATGGAGGTGCTCCCGGTTGTGGCGGCACTCCCGATCGCAATGCGAGCGGCACGCGGAAGGCCGGCGGCGGGGACGGCCCCGCTCCCGGTATCGAGGCACCCGGTATCGACCGGATCGAGGCCGAACAACTGTCGTTCCACGAACGCGTCCGCGACAGCTTCCGCCAGCTCGCCGAACGCGCACCGGACCGGTACGTCGTCCTCGACGCGAACTGCCCGCCGGAGACCGTGCACAGCGAGATCCGCAATGTCGTCACCGAGCACCTGCGTCAGGGGCGGGAGTACGACCCGGTCGCCCCCCACCCGCATGCCAGGCCCGCACCCGACGACCCACCCGCCTTGGACACCGAACCCGCGGTGCCCGCGCATCCCGGGCTGCCTCCGCATCGTGCGGTGCCCGAGCATCCCACACACCCGCCGGCGGCCCCGAGTCCGGCTGAGACGTCGCAGGCCACCGGCCCTGCCGACCCGGCTGGTCCGACCGGCCCAGCTGACCCCACGGGTCCCGCTGCCCCCACGGATCCGGCTGTCCCCACCGATCTGGCTGATCCGGCTGACCCCTCCGAGGGGACGGAGGCGGGCGACGCGCCCGACGCCACCGGTCCGGCGGACGATCCCGCGACGGTTCAGGGGGCTCGGCAGGAGGCTCCCTGCATCCAGTAGCGGCTCGCTGACGTTCATCCGGTAGCCGGGGTGCCCTGGTGGACCCTGCTCCACGGTCGTGAGCGGCGGAATGCCGGGGGATGTCGCACGCAACTCCCGGCGTGTTTCTCGCATGTCCACCCATCGTTGGTGGTGAGGTGCTCGAAGCGGACAATGACGCGGTGAGCGTGTGGGACGTCCTGGTCGGCCAGGCACCGGTCGTCGAAACCCTCTCCGCTGCTGCCGCGGCAGCAGCCGGGGTGAGCGGCGCCGGCGGGCCCGCGGCGGCCCGTACCGGCATGACCCACTCATGGTTGTTCACCGGCCCTATGGGTGCCGGCCGTTCGACGGCGGCGCGGGCGTTCGCGGCCGCGTTGAACTGCGAGAACATCCCTCCTGGATGCGGTAGGTGCACCGGCTGCCACACGGTGCTGACTGACACCGCCGCCGACCTGCGCACAGTCCGGCCGGAAGGTCTGTCACTCGGCGTGAAGGACGTCCGGGAGCTGGTACGGGACGCGGCCAGCGCGCCGACGTCGGGCCGCTGGCGGGTCCTGCTGGTGGAGGACGCCGACCGGCTCACCGATCAGGCGGCGAACGCCCTGCTCAAAGCCTTGGAGGAGCCCGCGCAGCGGTCGGTGTTCCTGCTGTGCGCGCCTTCGGTGGACGACGTCCTGCCCACCGTCCGGTCCCGCTGCCGGGTCGTTGCGCTGCGCCTGCCCCTGCCGGCGGACGTCGCCGCCGTGCTGGCCCGCGGAGGTGTCGAGGAAGCGGTCGCACGGCTCGCCGCCGCGGCGAGCCAGGGGGACCTTGAGCGTGCTCGCGCGCTTGCCACCGACGAGGCGACCCGGGCCCGGCGGGCCGAGGTGCTGCGTATCCCCACTCGCCTGCGGCGGACCGGTGACTGCCTCGGCGCAGCGGCGGACCTGATGAACGCGGCGAACGCGGATGCCGATGCGGCGAACACCATACGTGACGAAGCCGAGACCGAGGCCCTGAAGACCGCACTCGGTGTCGGCGCGACATCCTCCGGCAGCACCGCGAAACGTTCCAGGGCTGCCAAGGCGGGCGTGAAGGGTCGGGCGATGACGGTCCGGGGGGCCACCGGCGCGCTCAAGGAACTGGAGAAGAATCAGAAAAGCCGTGGTCGGCGCACGGTGCTGGACTCCCTCGACCGAGCACTCGTCGACCTCGCCGGCTGGTATCGGGACGTACTCGTCCTGCAACTGGGTGCGCCGGTGGACGCCATTCACCCCGATCACCACGAGCTGGCCGCACGGCTGGCCCGAGGATCCACACCCGAACAGACGCTGCGCCGGCTCGAAGCCGTCCTGGGATACCGCCGCCGGCTGGCCGACAACCCCGGACTTGTTCCGCTGCTGACGGTCGAAGCCCTCACCCTCGCCCTGCGCGCCGGCTGAGAACGGCGATCATGTGATCTCCGGCCGGCCAGGCTGGCGCGGCCGCTGTGATCAGCCCTGTGATTCTCCCCTCATCCCACGAACTATCCGATATATTACTGTATTTTTCAGCCGAATCCGATCCACGCCAACAGGTCGGTACGATACGATGTCCGAAACGATACCGTACATACCCTGAAGCAGAGAGTAACGACAAAGAGATCGGATAACGGAGTTCGACAAATAGTTGGCACACGTTCATCAACGTTGTCATATGTTCATCAGCAAACGATCATTATTGCCGTGTCGGATGACCGGCCCATCCGCGACGACATTGTCGGACCGTCAGAATTACCCGGCCCGGCAGCTCCCCGGGGGGAAACTCCATGAAAAGCTCCTTACCGAGAACGGCGATCGTCCGAAGAATTACCTCCCCTCGCAGGGAACGGGAAGAGCGGCGATGAGCGGAATCATTCGGCAGCGAACCGGACCGGCCGGGAGCCGCATTCTCGGCGTCGGCGCCTATCGCCCGATGAC
>NZ_CAAAFT010000489.1:22797-38215 GCF_900634765.1 Candidatus Protofrankia californiensis
CATCTGCAACCAGTTGGACTCCACACCCGGGTGGATCGAATCCCGGTCCGGTATTCGCAGCCGCCGGTTCGCGATCGCCGAGGAATCCCTTGGGGCGATGGCCGCGACAGCCGGCGGTAAGGCTCTGGCCAGTGCCGGTGTCGGGATCGCCGACGTCGGATGCATCCTGGTGGCGACAATGTCCCATGTCACCCAGTCGCCGTCGGTGGCCACGGACGTAGCCGCCAGACTCGGTGCGGAGAAGGCCGCGGCATTCGACATCTCGGCCGCCTGCGCTGGTTTCTGCCATGCTCTCGCGGTCGCCAGTGACATGGTGCTCGCCGGAAGCGCCCGGTATGTCCTGGTGATAGGAGCCGAGCGCATGTCGGACATCATCGATCCGCACGACCGGAGCACCGCTTTCCTGTTCGGGGACGGCGCCGGAGCGATTGTCGTCGGGCCGTCCGAGACAGCGGGTATCGGGCCGGTCGTATGGGGTTCGGATCCCTCGGCTCGAGATGCCATCGCGCACGACCATTCCTATCTGGACTGGCGCGACAACACCGATCTGCCCTGGCCGACGATGCGAATGGTGGGCCAGCAGGTCTTTCGCTGGGCATCCTGGCAGATGGCGCCCGTTGCGCGGGCGGCGCTCGATGAGGCCGGCGTCACGGCGGACGATCTCGCCGCGTTCATTCCGCATCAGGCCAACATCCGTATCATCGACATAATGTGCAGGGTGCTCGCCCTGCCGAACACGGTAACCGTCGCCCGGGACGTCGCGATACACGGGAACACCTCCGGGGCATCCATTCCGCTCGCGATGGACGAGATTCTCGCCAGCGGGCAGGTGCCGTCCGGCGGGCTCGCCCTGCTCATAGGTTTCGGCGCAGGCCTGGTATACGCCGCCCAAGTCGTCCGGCTTCCCTGAGAATCTTTTCCGAATCTTCCGCCCCGCTCGCCGATCGAAGGCAGGATCTGAAACGGACTCCAAAAAGGACATGCGACAAACCTATGATCGCGTGTCCTTCGGCTAGCCGGGAGTCAGCGGCAACTGTCGTCCACACCGGCCGTCACACGGCGGTGCCCGAACCCGCCTCTCCGGTGCGCCAGCCGATCACCGATCATGCCGCGTGGCCGCATTCCGCTGGCCGTCCTGCCCGCTGCCCGTCGCCTGCTCGGATTGTGACGACGGGATGGGCCGACCAAGCAGGTACCAGCCCCACAGCCCCGCAGGTATCGGCGCCCGCGCCGGAGTATCCGCGGCGACGCGCGCATCCATGGCGTCCAGAACGTGATCCCAGCTTCCTGCGACCCGCAGCACCAGACCGCTGAGGACAGCCGTCCGGGGAAGATGCGGATGCGAGCGAGTGGGTGCCCGCTGTACCGACCGTTCGAGCAAGGTCACCACCCGGCGCAGCTCCGGACCGGACAACGTCTCGTCCAGCTCGGCGACCATAGGGTCCTCGATGGCCACGTGCTGTTCCTCGAGTTCGGCGAGGCGGTTGCGCAATGTCTGCATCGACTCGTTCGGCCGATGCACGTCACCCTGAATATGCTGGGAAATGCCGCGCGTCACCGACTCGATTTCCCGTGCCACCGCGTGAAGCTCGGTGACACACGCCCGGCGGTCCGGAAGGCGGCGGCGTGCCATCGGGTAGACGGCGGTCTGCACGGCATACATGTGAATACTGATCGCCGCGACCGCCATGTCGACCGCCCGCAGTGGGCGCCTGGGGTCCCCTGGGGCCGCCGAGGCGGAGAACGTAAGGCTCACAAGATCATTTATGTGGTCGTGGGACGCTCTGATCAGGCTGAGCGGGGATGCCGCCGGCCGAGCCCGCTCGCCGAACCCGGCTTCTTCCTCCGGTCGGGCCCCTCCCGAACCTGCTGCGGTCATCATCGCCGCCCCCTCACAACCCGGAGACCTGGGCCTCCTGGATCGGCTTCCGGACCCCTCCCAGATCGGCTTCGCCGATCCGACAGGAACCCCGGGCGCGAAAACATGATCGCGCCACCTTTGACCCCTAGCCGACCGAACCGCCCGCCGGCCTCGCGCCATCCGGCCCATGAGCCGAAAACAATAGAATCGGCGCATCATGCTCGCCGGTCAAGCCGTCCTCCCAACGGTGATCCGCTCCCGGCCGGGTACATCGGCGTCGGGCACGGCGAGGGCAGGAGCACGGACTTGCGACAATGATCCGGGCGGACGCGGGACACTCCCCGGTGCCGTCCACAGGCGTCCTGGGGTCCAGTTGCCTCGGCAGTGCGACGTCTAGCAGAAAGAAGCCGGATAGACACGTTCTGTAATGAACACTCCTCGTCGAGCCATCATCGGCACCCGGACTCGCAAGAGCCGCAGCGACGTCCAAGCACAGGCACGACCGGAACAGGAGAACAGGAGGAGTTGAATGTGACCGACAGGAAATTCGGTGATGATTCCGACAATCGCCACGACGAACATCACCCTTTCTCCCGGAGTCCTTCCGACCGCGGGAACGCGACCGCCCGGCTGACAGAAGCTGTGACCAGGCGGGTTTCACTCGTTCGGAGGCACCCGAAAAGGCGCCGTTCCCGTCCGGAGATCCCTTCGGCACCACCGGGGCGGGTGGTCGCCTGCCACGTCTACCGGGACGGCCACCGTGATCCAGGCACCATCCACCATGCTGACGCCCTGCGCGTGGCCCGCGAGCAACGCAACAGTTTCACCTGGCTCGGTCTCTACCAGCCGACCGCAGCCGAGCTCGCCAACATCGCCGACGTGTACGGGCTGCATCCACTCGCGGTCGAGGATGCCGTCAACGCCCACCAGCGCCCGAAGGTGGAGCAGTACGCGGAGACGCTTTTCGTCGTCCTCAAGACTGTCTGCTATGTGGATCACGAGGAGCTGACCGCGACATCGGAGATCGTGCACACCGGAGAGGTCATGGTTTTTCTCGGCCACGACTTCGTCGTCACCGTTCGGCACGGAGAACACGGCGGACTCCAGAACCTTCGCAGCCGGATGGAGGCAACGCCGGAGGTACTCAGGCGCGGACCGTCGGCCGTCCTCCACGCCATCTGCGACCAGATCGTCGACGACTATCTGGCCGTCACCGAAAAAATAGAGGTCGACATCGACGCCATCGAAGCCTCGGTCTTTCAGCGGTCGCTTCGACCCGATGCCGGCAAGGTTTACCAGCTCAAACGGGAGGTACTCGAATTCAAGCATGCCGTGGCGCCCCTCTACGCTCCGCTGCGCATGCTGACCGAGTCCGGCGTCACCGGGATCGACGCCCGCGTCCGGGCGTACTTCCGGGATGTCGCCGACCACCTCGAAGAAGTCACCGCGCGAATAGCCCGGTTCGACGAGCTGCTCTCCTCGATACTGCAGGCGACCCTGACCCAGGTCACCATCGCGCAAAACGAGGACATGCGTCGTATCAGCGCATGGGTCGCTATCGCTGCGGTTCCCACCGCGATAGCCGGTATCTACGGTATGAACTTCGACCATATGCCCGAACTGCGCCAGGTCTGGGGATATCCGGCGGCCCTCTGCCTGATAGTGACCGTCTGTGTCTTTCTGTACCGGGCGTTCAAGCGAAACGGGTGGCTTTAGCGATCGAGGACAGGACCGTCCGGCGGATCTTCAGCAGATCTTCATCGCGCTGATCAGTACCCGGGCTGGCGTTTCTGCCGGATCCGGGAGGTCCGGAAGCCGATCCCGCAGATCTGCCCTGATCACATCCCCTGGCATCGCTTCACGGGATGATTCTTCGGGTCTCGTCAGAGATCACCTGGACGCAGCTCACGGACGTGGTCCTTCCGGGGCCACGGACGCGCCCCGCCCAACCCCGCCCGAGCCGCGAGCACCTGCCCAGCGACACGGAGGGGAGGGGAGGGAATGCGACCGATCGGGCCTGTAGCCGCATCCAGCACGGCTATCCACACAACCAACTGTACGATTTGATCGTATTTTTACCGGTTGTTCCACGGCATAGCATCCGGCAGCGGGATTCACGAGGACCACGGCGTCGGCTACCGTGATGAACTGTGTCGGGCTTTCACGGGAGACCCGTCCTTGCGCGGCCCTCCCGACCATCGCTCGGCGGCAGGCGGCAACGGCCCTCCACTCACGGCCATACCTTCGACGCCGGCGGCCGCGTCGCCGTCGTCCTTCATATCCAGGACGAAGGCGACGCGGTCCGATGACACAACCGATGGATACGGTCCGTAATGATCTTGTTGCAGAACTGGCAATAAGACTGGAACAGCTCGATCAACTTCTTGGACGCCTGGAAGACGCCGAACGGCAGGCCGCGGACGCCGGCGAGCACCTGATGCGCGCCCGGCAGTGGCAGGAAGACACCCTTCGTGCGATTCAGGACGAACGCGCCCAGATGCGTACACACCAGCGCGCCTTGGACAATCTCGCGGAACGCGCGCAGACCGCTGTAGACGCCCTGGCCGTCAGCCATCGCTCTCTGTCGCCAGAGGTCCACGAACTCGCGATCGAACTCCACGTCCTGCAGACCGCTGGCCTACTCTCCCGCCGGCCACCCCACACGCGCCATCCGTAACAACGGCGGCCCACCATAGAGATAGGGGTCCCCGTCTCGCGCCGAAGGCGCCAGACGGGGGATAGGTCTAGACGGGGGATAGGTATTGTTCCGCGAATTCGGCGGCAGCGACCGGTGACGTCCGGAGACGGTCCAAGCGAACGTCCTGCAAGCGCCGGGCGAACGAGTCGGAGAGCTCGACGTTCACCATCTGCAGCAGTTTGGTCGACGCTTCCTGCGCCAGCCAGGCCCGAGCCTGGCACACCTCGGAGTAGGCGTCCAACGGTCGTTCGTCCGAATTGTGAAGGGCTGCCGCTACCGCCAGCGCGAGCGTCTCACCATCGGCGATGGCAAGCCCGGCGCCTTTGGCCGCCGCCGGCGGCACTCGCCGCGAGGCGTCCCCGGCGAGTAGGAGACGTCCCAACCGCATCGGTTCGTAGAAGAGTGAGTCCATCGTGATGACGTTCGGCGGTTCGAGCAACGGCCCTTCCGCCAGTTTCCAGTCGGCGTCCACGGCGAGGCGGGTGTGCAGCTCCTCCCAGATCCGCTCGGATGGCCAGTCCGCTGCGTCGGTTGCGGCCTCGACCTGTAAATAGAAGCGACTCGTCCGGTGGTCGCGCAGCATGTGGCCGGCGAACCCCTGCGGACTGATCCCATAAATGATCTTATCGGTAGATGGAGCGACTGCAGCAAGGACCGCAAGCCATGCCCATGGGCTGCCATGCTGTCGGGTGTTGCGCAACGCGCCCTCGGGAATCGACCGGCGGGAAACACCATGATGACCGTCGCAACCCGCGATGAAACGGCTTTCCACGGTCCGCCGCTGCCCGTCGGCTGCGACGAAGGACACGGTAGGGTGGTCGGAGGTGAGCGCGTCCAATGTCACGTCAGTGGCATCGAACTCGATGACGCCACCTGCGGCAAGGTAGGCGGCGACCAGGCCGGCGACAAGCTTCTGCTGTGGGTAGACAACGTGATGGCGTCCGCCCGCGTGCCGAGCATACTCAACAACGAACGCTCGGCGACGATGCCTAAACTCACAGTTGTGGTGCGGGGCACCCTCAGCCCTCAGGCCGTCGGCAAGCCCATTGCGCTCCAGGACGTCCACCGCTCCTGGTCCGAGTAACCCGGCACGTGGGCGACTTTCCACCCTCGCCCGGCTGGCGCACTCAAGCACAAGCGTGTCGACACCGCGACGAGCCAGTATGACCGCGGCTACGAGACCCGCGACACCCGCACCGATCACGACGACGTCCGCGCGTTGTGGACGTGACCGCCGGGCAGGTGCATCCGGTCGGAGTGCGGTACGCCCATCCGGTGCGGACTGCGTCATAGCGACTGTCTCTCCAGGGAGCGCCGAACGGTTCTTGATCACTAGCCGCACCACCTTGGTCACGTGAGTGAACAGACGAGGCGCTGTCAGCGTACGACGCCAGACTCCTCAACCCGTCAGGAGGCCGACAATCTGGAACAACTCAACCGGACAACCGTGATGAACAGGATGAAAATCTCTTCAGTTCACACCAACGTTTGCTACTCAAAGTAGTGAGACATCTACTAGAAGTACTCAAAGACCCCCCGTCGACCGACTGCCGCCACTATGGCGTAATGTCATCCTCCGCATCCTGCAAGTCACGGAACACGGAGCGTCAGCCGAGGGACCAAAAGTCACGAACCAGCAGGTCATGCACGGCGGCGAGCCAGTCGGTGAAGGAGGACGAGGAAGAGCCGGGTATGGCACTTCATACAGCTACTCGCCGTAGTTGTGAGGGACTAGTGTTTACTAGCGCCATCCTTATGAACTAGTCTCGCGCCGACGTCACGACACACCGGACCGAAATGCCGAATCCTGCCCACGGTCCCGGTGTTCCCTCCGAGTCGTCACCAGGGCAGGAGCGGGGGACCCATCCTCCACCGGACGGCACCGAGCCGCGGTGTCGTCCTCGGGGTGAAGTGCGCAGCGCGATGGTCGCGTGACCCACCGGGCAGCCCAGCCCGAACCCGACAGCTCACCTCGCAGGCGAACGGGAAGGATCACAGCCTTGTCTGCGCATGATGTGCAGCTTGATCCAGAACCATGGTCACGTTCGTCGCAGACGGCTTCGCCGTCATCCCGCCGGCACCAGGTCGACCGGCACGTTGAGCGCCCGACACGTGGCCGGCACCGCGCACCAGTATCACAGTCCGGAGCAGGTCGCTCGCGAGCCCGGGCCGCGGTCGCCGCGATGACCACCGGCACGGTTGCGGTGTCCGGAGTTGCCCTGGCCGGATGTGCCCCGACCGACTCGGGTCCCGACGAGGCTTCCGTCACCTCTCCGATAACGCTCGGAGCTCAGTTCGGAAGTCAGGCCTCTCTTGCCAACCTGCGCACCTCCGTCATCAACCCGACGTCTGCGACCAGCCCAGGGTCGATCGCCAGCCAGGTACTCAACCAGACCGACCTGCGCCCCAAGTCGGGGGCCGTGCTCAGAGTCACGAATCCGGACGTTTCGGTTAAAGCCGATCGGCCGGTGGAGATGGGATTTTCACTCGAGGACGAGACCACCCACGCGCCACTGGCCAATCAACTCGTCAAGGTCCAGGTGAAGCTGCCGGACGGATGGGCGACCTTCAAACACCTTTACACCAACGACCAGGGCTTCACGAGCTATACAGCCAAGGTTCTCACCACCACGCAGATCACCGCTATCTTCGACGGAACCGACGCCCTGCGGTCAACACGGTCGACCAATGTCGGTACGCTGACCGTGGTCCCCAATTTCGTACCCGCACCTCCGGCGCGGGTTTCCCAGGCGACCACCCGTAGCGGCTCTCAGATCTTCGGCACCAATCCGTCACCGGACGCTGCTATCTCGAGCGCGATCGGAGCGGCCAGCTCGTTTGGTGAACGGGCTGTATATCTCGCGGCGCAGCAGGCCGGCAAGCCCTACGTCTACGGTGCGGAAGGCCCCTACTCCTTCGACTGCTCAGGCCTGGTCCAGTACATCTTCAAGCAGCTGGGACGCAACCTCCCCCGCACGGCCGAGGCGCAGTACCAGGCGACCACCCGGGTATCACAGTTCAACAAGCAGGTCGGTGACCTGATTTTCTACGGTTCACCGGGTAATATCTACCATGTTGGTATTTATGCCGGTAATGGTAAGATGTGGGTGGCGCCGAAGTCCGGCGACGTCGTCTCACTGAGAGTTATCCACACCACGTCGTATTCCGTTGGCCGGGTCGTCTAGCTGATCTGACCAGCCCGCGTCGACATCCGGCCATCAGCACGCCGCCAGGCGTAGCGGTTACGGCCTCATAAACAATCCACAAGCGGGTTCCTGCGCAGCCTCCCCCTCCGGTTGCGCACGAACCCTGCCACCAGGTCGACGTTGTCGGAGTCAACGTCGACCTGGTGGCACCCCGCACCCCACGATAATGACTTCCGCTGGCCGGACCGAGCCAACCCCCCCAGCTCGGAAAGTCCGGCGGAACAACAGGCTTCCGCTGGCCGGTCGTACTGCACCCCCCCCACAGTGCGGCCGGCCGGCGGGAGTCGACATCGTCCCGCCGGCCGGGTGTGCCGCCGGAGACTCAGGCCCACTGGGGAACTTCTCTTCAGCAACAACAGACGACCGGACATTCGGCTTGACTAAAGCTTGAAGTCCCTGGAGAAGTCCCACAGATCACGAGTGGTGCTCTCGTTCCATGTCGTCTCTTCGACATGCCGGACATGAACCTCTGGTGGGCAGCTCTGGGCCTGCCCGACCGGCCCCACCACCCCGACGGCGGCGAACTTCTGGCCGCTGCCGAGCGCTGCACAGGCAGCCAGGAGGGCCGCGTGCCCACCCTCACCAGCACCCCAGATGTAGATCCGGGACGGGTCGATCTTCGACCGCTCCTGCGAGACGTAGCGAACAACATCACGCAGGTACTGCACGTCCGCACCCTGTGGGTCGTCCAACCTCCATTCACTGTCCACGGCCTCCGGGTAGACCACGGCGAACTCCCGCCGGTCGGCGAGCACCGAGGCTCTGCTGGCCTTTTCGATCGCGCTCGCGTCACTGCTGTCGTCATGCAGGACGAGGACCAGCGGCAGCGGCTTGCTGGGGCTGGAGTCGGCGTGAACGGCAAGCTCACGCTCGGCGGAAGCGTACCCTGCCGGTATTTTTGCTCGCTCGGTGTCCGGGCTGCCCGAGCGGGACACGTAGATCCAGGCGACCACGAGCACGGCACCAATGATCAGTACCCGCTTGCGGTTCTTGGCCCATAGCTGTTTCCCGGCTTTCAGCGGATTCGATACCACGAGACAACCGAACCACACCAGGAGCTGTCGATTCGGCAGATTCGCCTCGCGGCGCACACAAGTCGGGACCTACCTGGAGTGTGCTGGCTCACACCCGGGCAGCTTGTGGAGCAGCGTTGTAACCACGAGTAACCAGACAGGCGTGATCGCTTCGGCACCCACGATGCGGCTCGTTCGTCAACGTGGTGTATCCACCAGAATCTCAACAACATCCGATTGCGGGGCATACGGCTGCCAGGACAGGGGTGAAGCCGAAGTGGATAACGGTCAGGAACTCGACGATCGGCTAATCAAGATCGAACATGAACTGTCGGTGCTCAGCCGGCGCGCCGAGCGCTTTCGGATGGCCATCGCCGACGAGTCCGGAACGGTCCTGGACCGCTCCGCCTACCTGCTACTCAGCCACATTCACGAGCACGGCGCCGTGCGGCTGACGACCCTCGGCGCGGTGTTCGCCCTGGACATCTCCACGGTGAGCCGCCAGGTCGCAGCACTTGCCACGGCCGGACTGGTGGAGCGCACCACCGATCCCAGCGATCGGCGGGCAACACTGGTGAAGCTGAGCGCACGCGGCCAGCAACGCTACCTCGCCACCCGCTCCGCGCGAGTGAAGACGATCAACAGCCTGGTGCAGACCTGGGCGCAGGAGGAACGCAACGTCTTCGGCGCCCTGTTGGGCCGTCTGAACGCAGCCATTGCCGAACACGACCGCGCCCGCTTTCCACCGCAGCATGAGCCGTGTCCCGCGCCCGACGCCCCCCCGAAAGCCGGAACGGACTGACACCGGCACCGGGCAGGCATGCTTCTCCCACGCGCCAGGGGACCCGGGTCAGGCATGGACATCCAGGGCATGCAGGCGCGCCTGGCGTAGTACCTCCGTCTCCGGCGGACCGGCCAGTTCCGGCAGTCGGCCATGCACCCAGGACAACAGCAGATCGGCCAGGGCGGGGTTCTGCGCGAGGACCGGGCCGTGCAGATAGGTACCGATCACGTGCCCGTCCACGATCCCGTCGGTGCGCTCCGGGGTGCCGTTGCCGATCCCCTTACGCACGAGCCCGAGGGGCCGCCCGTGCCCACCGGGCAGGCGCCGGGTGCGTCCTCCGTGATTCTCGTAGCCGAGCAGCAACGGCAGCGCGAGCTCGGGGGCCGGCTCGACGACGATGTCACCGACCGCACGTGGTGGCACCGGATGGTCCGGGGGGTCGAACGAGCGTCGCGTCTCCACATCCACCAAGCCCAACCCGTCATGGACCTGGCCCTCGCCGGCTGGGAAGGACGTGCCGATCACCTGATATCCGGCGCACACGGCAAGAACGACCGCACCCTGGGCCACCGCCTGTGCGATCGCGCTGTTCCTGCGCAGCCCCTCGGCGGCCAGTACCTGCGGTTCGTCCTCACCGCCGCCGAGAAGATAGATGTCACAGCCGCCGGGTACCGGTTCGCCGGCCGGGACGCCGACCACCTCGACTGGAAGGCCACGCCAACGCAGTCGCTGCGCCAGCACGGTCGCGTTGCCGCCGTCGCCGTACGTCCCGAGCAGCTCCGGGTAGATCAGGGCGATCCGGGTCGCCGACTCCAGGCTCATGCCGCAGTACCGATCATGTCACCGTTGGCGGTCATGTGTTCGTCCTCACCGGGCGACCCGCCCCAGGATGTCGCGGAAGGCGGTGTAGTTCGCGACTACGTCGACGATCTTCTCGTTCGCTGTCGCCGCGGCACTCTCGGCATCGGGGTGCACTGTGTGCGGGACCTCCACGTACGCCAGCCGGACACTCATGTCCTCCTTGCGCCCACCGGTGACCAGCACCTGTCGGCCCGCGAGCCGTTCGAACGGGACATCCCAGATCCAGGACGGGTCACGGCCGTCGGCGGTCTGCGAGTTGAAGTCAATGATCACCGGTCGGGCGGGTGCGGTGTTGAGCAGTTCCATCATCTCCACCCAGCCGGCCGGGTTCTTGGCCAGCAGCAGCCGACCGCGTATGCCGTTCTCGCCGAGTTCGACCTCCTGGTAGCGACCTTGGACGTCCCCGAGGCCGGTCATCGCGGCCAGCGCCTGCTCGACCTCCACCCCGAAGAGCTTCGCGGCGGCGGCGGCCATGGCCGCGTTACCGAGGTTCACCCGGCCGGGCAGATCGATGGACACCGTGAGGTGGCGGCCGAACCAGAGCAGCTCGTTCGGCCCGGTGACGGCGACGATGGGCTCGGGCCGGGCCAGGCCGCAGCCGCACCACCAGCCCGTGGCGTTGCGGTGAAGCAGGCGGGCACACTGGGGGCACACCATGGCATCCGCGGTCCAGTTCTGGCCTGCCGACACCCAGGTCTGGCTCGACCAACCGGAGGCGGCCCAGACGACCAGCGGGTCGTCGACGTTGGCAATCACCGTCGCGCCTGGCAGTTCGGCGCCGAGGTTACGCCACAGGCTCGCGATCCGCCGGGTTTCGTTCGACCGGTCGAGCTGGTCACGGCTGATGTTGAGGAGCAGGACCGCGCGGGGCTGGATCTCCCGGGCTACCCTGGGCAACCAGATCTCGTCCACCTCGAGCGCGGCAGCCGCGTCGTAGGGCGGCCTGGACAGGGCGGCCAGGACGCCCGCTGCCATGTTGGCGCCGCCACTGTTGCTCCGGACCGGGCCGAGCGTGCCCAGCGCACGAGCCAGTAGCCGAGTAGTCGTGGTCTTGCCGTTGGTTCCGCTGACACAGGCCGCCATCCGCCCGGTCGCGACTTCGGACAGGATCCGCGGGGAAACCCGCAGGGCGAGCTTGCCGCCGATCATCTCACCGGATCCGCGTCCCAGCCGGCGGGATGCCGAGGACGCGAGCTTCTCCACAGCAAGGGCGGCACGGGTGCGGGCGGAGAACCGGCGCGGGAAGGGTGTGGTCATCGCCTCCCCAGCGTGCCACGGGCCGCCGTGCCACTCACCGATACCCCACCCGGCGTACCCCGGCACATGTCGATACCCAACACCCACCCGGCCGTGGCGACACGGTGGGGACCGCTCCTGGAGAGCACGGCGTCCTCCCCCAGAGCACACGACATCCTCCCTTTGGGCAGTAGTGAACCGGTGGGGTACGGGTGTGGTACGAGGTGTGATATGACGTGCGCCGAACGGGTGTCCGGCGTATGCGACGAGGGCGCACCGCAGGCCGGTCGCCCCACTGCTCGGGCGAGGGGCGGCAGGGTGACGTGAACGGACGGCCGTCGTGGACCGAGCGGCGAATCTGTGGAGACTGCTACCGGTGCTCCGCTACAACGGCCTGGGTAAGGGTGCGGCCCGGCCGGTGACTCCGGGCCGCCGACCACCGGGCGGGCGCTCGGAGTTGGGTATGGACGCGATACAAGACCGTGGGAGAACTCGGTGACCCAGAAAGCCAGCGCCGTCGGCCGCATCCGCGGACACTGGAGCGCGCATGAGATCGACCTCGACGACATCGACGACATCGACGACCTTGATGCACTTGCGAATCTGATGCATGACATCTCCCCCGAACTCGTTGTCGTCTTCATCGAGGAGAACGACGAGTACCTGGGCATCGTCCGGATGGAAGGCGGCATCGGTGACCCCCGGGTCTTCCTGTCCGACCACCGGGTGCTGTTCACCTCGGCCCTTGCCGACCGCCTCTTCGCCGGCGCGCTGCCGCCGGCAGGCGGGCGGGACGTCGACGACGAGTCCGACGATGCGCTGGCGGGCGCGACTCCCATCGGGGACATCGATCTGCTTGCCGACCTCGGCACGGACGCCGACGCACTGGTCGAACTGATCACGGAGGAGGGTCTCCTGCCGGCGGACGTGGTGGCGGCGATCAGCGAACGTGCCGGCTGCGCCGACATCCTGGACGAGATCGGGAGCTGACGTGGGGGGCGGCCCCCGTCCGGGCGTACCCGAGCTCGCCGAGCTGATGGGCGCCGCCTTGGCGGAGGCCGAAGGGGCCCTGGCAACCGGGGACGTTCCGGTCGGCGCCGTCGTCGCCGACGCGGACGGCACGATCATCGGTCGGGGCCGCAACGCCCGTGAGGCCGAACAGGACCCGACCGCCCATGCCGAGGTGGTGGCGTTGCGCGCCGCCGCGGCACACAACGGTTCGTGGCGGCTGTCCGGGGCAACCCTGGTCGTCACCCTGGAGCCGTGCACGATGTGCGCAGGCGCGCTGATCCTGGCCCGGGTGGACCGCCTCGTCTACGGGGCGTACGACCCCAAGGCCGGAGCCGCCGGATCGCTGTGGGACACCGTCCGCGACCCACGGCTCAACCACCGAGTCAAGGTGATCACAGGCGTGCGGGAACAGGAATGCGCGAGCCTGCTGGCCGACTTCTTCGCCGCCCGCCGGAGCCGGCGGCCGTCCTGATCATGATTCAGATGGTGCGGACCGACCTGGATGGCCAAAGACAGCACGATCATGGTTTTTCGCTCTGCCGGAGGCCCAGGCCCAGGGCGGGTACGCGCCGTTCGGCCCGGCCGCGGCATCCAGTAAGCTAACAAACGGTGGAGTCGCCTAGTGGCCGAGGGCGCACGCCTCGAAAGCGTGTGAGGGGGCAACCCCTCCGTGGGTTCAAATCCCACCTCCACCGCCATCCTCAGGGGATCCCTGTGCTGACGCACCGGGTCGGATGGCTCCATGCCAACCGCGGGGGCCGAGCCCCCGCGGACCCCCACGGGTATCCCATACTCACGTCACACACCGGGGCATCCTCAGGGGATCCCTGTGCTTACACATCGGGTCGGATGGAAGCCGGTCAGGCCGTGTTCCGTCAGGCCATGCTGCCCAGGATGGTGGCGATGTCGGCCGGTTCGGTGCACGGGTTGACGATCGCGAAACGCGTCACCGTCTCCCCCTCGTGGACGGTCGGGGTAACAAAGGCAAAACCCGTCTGCAACAGTTTCTCCGTCCACTCGTAGTAATTTTTCGGCGCCCAGTTCAGTCGGCGCAGAACCACCACGGAAAGCTGCGGTTCACGCACGAGTTCCACGTAGGGCAGGGCTCTGATCTGATCGGCTGCCGCCCGTGCGGTGGCCAGCGACTTCTCCACGGCGGCACCGTAGGCTCGAGTACCGTGTGCAGCGAGTGAGAACCAGAAGGGCAGGCCCCGCGCCCGCCGTGAAAGGCCGATCGAGTAGTCCGCGGGATTCCAGTCGTCAGCGGCTTCGAGAACCTCGAGGTAACCCGCTTTCTGGGCATGCGCCGCACGTGCCAGCGCCGGTTCCCGGTAAATCAGTGCGCAGGCGTCGAACGGCGCGAACAACCATTTGTGCGGATCGACGATGAAAGAATCCGCATCAGCCACGCCGACAAAGAGATGACGGACCGATTCCGCGGCCAGCGCGGCAAGTCCATACGCTCCGTCGACATGCGCCCAGATGCCCCGCTCATGGGCTGCGTCGACGATTCCGCGGATGTCGTCGATAATGCCGAACTGGGTGGTACCGGCCGTCGCCACGACGGCGAACACGCTGTCACGGATGTCGGCGTCCGCGGTATCCAGGGCATGGGCCAGCGCGGGGCCGGTGAGGCGACCGTCGGCGTCCGCCGGGACCACCAGGAGTTCCGCACCCATGACCCGGGCGGCGGTCTCAACCGAGGAATGCGCTTCGGCACCGCAGGCGATACGCCACACAGTGGGTTTGCTGCTGCGCTGTGCCGCGCTCCGGCGCGTTTGCATCCGGTATCTGGCCGCGACGAGTGCGGAAAGGTTCCCGAGCGTTCCACCCTGGACGAAGACCCCGCCCGCCTCGGGCGGAAAACCGGCGAGATCGGACAACCAGCGCAGCGCCTGGTTTTCCGCATGAACGGCACCCGCCCCTTCGAGCCAGCTGCCCGCATATACGGAGGAGGCCCCGACGACGAGATCGAACAGTACCGCCGCCTTGGTGGGCGCCGCCGGGATGAATGAGAGGTTGCGTGGATGGTCGACCGAAATGCACGCCCGGGAGAGGAGCTCATCGAAAATCCTGAGCGCCTCGATACCACCGATGCCGCTCGGGGTTATCGTCTCCCCCACCGCGGCGGTCAGCTCCGCGCGCGAGCGGGTCCCGTCCAATGGAACGGGATTGAGGCGTAGTCGCTCCCGCGCATAGTTGACGACGGCCTGGGTCAGAATCTCGCTGTCGACGTCATAGCGGTGCACGAACACGAGCATACCCGGGCCCGTCCGAGTTTACGGACATCACAGCACGGCGACGGTGTGCACAGTCGGCGCGACCGGGTGCGCAAATCGAAACATGTCGAAAACAATGCTGACCGGCGCAGGTCGCACAGTTGTGCACGGTAAAACGATCGGCACGGCCGCACCAACATGTTCAGACGTGTCCGGACCCCCGCCCGGCGTACTCGGACCAGGCGGACGGGGCCCGGGCGGTAGGCAGGGCGGGGAGAACACATTCAGGACCGGGCCCGGTACGGGACCACAGGGCAACGAAACAGTCACAACCGGCAGCATATGAAGATCACATGACAACACACGAAGATCGCAAGCCTGGATCCTGAGAAGATCGGATCCTAGGAAGACCGGGCGACCGCATGCGGACAGAGCCACGACATCAAGAGCGTGGTATTTGCCGGCAGCCAGCGGCCGGGTCGACGTCACGACTCCGGAACAACATCACCGAGACCCACGTCGACCCGCC
>NZ_CAAAFT010000489.1:38342-40657 GCF_900634765.1 Candidatus Protofrankia californiensis
CGACGTCACGACTCCGGAACAACATCACCGAGACCCACGTCGACCCGCCCTCGGCGACGATCAGCGCAGTGGTCGATCAACCGGCCCGAGACCCCTGCGCGGCACCCCGGGACCGCCGGACGTCATCAACGTCATCGCAGAGCCCGGGGCAGCCAATCACGGCAGACGCCAGCCGCGCACGGCCGCCTCTTCACACCCACCTGCTGCCACGAACGGTCGCTCTCGTGGCAGCAGCCGAGTCGGCGCTCAGGCGTCCTGCTTGCCCCGCTTGCGAATGAGGAAACCACCACCGGCAATTGCGGCCAGCAGGGCGATCAACGCGAAACGCTTCATTGCGTACCTCCACGATGCGAACGAGGGGCGATACAGAACATTCCCACACCAACAGCCGCCCCTGGTGCGTCAGCCCCATGCGGAACACAGGCAGAACCACCCTGGGCAGCCAACCGAGCAGAAGATCGGCTGTCGGCCGAGCCTGAGCATGCCATGACCCGAGCCACTCCGACGGTAGGTGGCTTCGGATGTCATCCATCATACGGAGCAATTTTTTGATCTTCGAGGTTTCACTCGTAGCGTTCGAGGGGTCACGAAGCGACCCGACCACCGCCGAGATCGCTAGACAAGATCGCGAATGGAGATCGTCTGATCCCTGCCGGGGCCGACCCCGACGGCCGCCACCGGCGCCCCGGACAGCTCCTCGAGCGTCTTGACGTAGTCGCGGGCAGCCTTCGGCAACTGATCGAACGACGACGCCCGCGAGATGTCCTCACCCCAGCCGGGAAGCTCCTCGTAGATCGGCTTGGCGTGGTGGAACTCGGTCTGCGTCATCGGCATCTCGTCGTGTCGCACCCCGTGGACGTCGTACGCCACGCAGACCGGCACCCGGTCGAAGCCGGACAGCACGTCCAACTTGGTCAGGAAGATGTCGGTCAGCCCGTTCACGCGTACCGCGTAGCGGGCGATCACAGCGTCGAACCAGCCGGTGCGCCGGGCTCGTCCGGTGGTCACACCGAACTCCCCACCAACCGCGCGCAGCTCGTCCCCGACCTTGTCGGTGAGCTCGGTCGGGAACGGCCCGGAACCAACCCTGGTCGTGTACGCCTTGCAAATGCCGATCACCCGGGTGATCCTTGTCGGCCCGATACCCGAGCCGGCCGCGGCCCCGCCCGCGGTCGGGTTCGACGACGTGACAAAGGGATAGGTCCCGTGATCGACGTCAAGGAGGGTACCCTGCGAGCCTTCCAGGAGCACGACCTTACCGGCCCGTAACGCCTTGTCGAGCACAAGACCGGTGTCGACGATGTGCGGCCCGAGCCTGTGCGCATACACACTGTACTCATCGACGACCTCGTTCACGTCGAGGGCACGCCGATTGTAAATCTTGGTCAGGATCTGGTTCTTCTCCCGCAGCGCCAGCTCCAGTTTCGCGCGGAAGATCCCGGGATCGAGCAGGTCCTGGACGCGGATGCCGGTCCGAGCGATCTTGTCACCATAGGTCGGGCCTATCCCGCGCCCGGTGGTCCCGATCCGCGCCTTACCTAGATAACGCTCAGTGACCTTATCGAGCGCTCGATGATGAGGCATGATCAGGTGCGCGTTCGCGCTGATCAACAGACGGGACACGTCGATGCCACGGGCGGCGAGCCCGTCCATCTCCTGAAGTAGGACACCCGGGTCCACGACCACGCCGTTACCGATCACCGGCACGCAGTCCGCGCGCAGTACACCACTGGGAATCAGGTGCAAAGCGTAGCTTTCCTCGCCGATGACAACGGTGTGTCCGGCGTTGTTACCCCCCTGATATCGGACAACGAAGTCGACCGCCCCACCAAGCAGGTCGGTCGCCTTCCCCTTGCCCTCATCACCCCACTGGGCACCGATCAGCACGAGCGCAGGCACCGGGCGAGGTTACCTGGCCTGCCGGCCCGGGGATGTCATATCGCCGACGGAGCACAAAAATGATCTTCAGGGCGGTCATTGCGGACGCCGCCCCACAGGCGCCGCCAAACCCCCCGCCCACGTCGATCATCTGCCCGAGGGCCCACTTGCATTACTGAGGGTTACTGTGGAGTCTGTATTTCGATAAGGGAGTAGTCGATCGGGACGGGGGTGTCACGGTGGCTGCTGTCGCCGCCCGGTCCGTGAACGCCGAAGACCCCGGCCAGAGCACCAGCACCGCACGGGAGGCAGCGTCGAGCCGGCCGCCCGGCGCCGACAGGCTCGCCTCCGACTCGTCCGTGTCGGTACAACTGTCCGTCCAGCCGGACCAGTCCGTGCAACCGGCGCAACCGGAACAGTCGGCACCAGCACCAGCA
>NZ_CAAAFT010000489.1:41068-44461 GCF_900634765.1 Candidatus Protofrankia californiensis
ACCGACCACAGACCGGACCGGCGCGGACCGGACCGCCGCGGACCGGACCACCCCGGGCCCGCCTGACCGAGGCCCGGCGGACGGCAGCCCACCGAAGCGCAACCCGACAGACGGCGACCCGCCCGAGGCAGCCTCGCCGGGCAACGCCCCGCTGCCGCCGCACAGCGCTTCTACGGAGAACACCTGGGCTTCTGCGCAGAACGCCCTGCCGGACATGCCGGACGACAGGCGCGTCCCCACCCGCCCCGGCTCCGACATCCACCGACTAGAACCTGACGCCCCACAGGTCGGCCTGCCGCGCGGCGGTAGGCCCGCGGCCGGTCCTGTTGGTTCTTTGCCGGCCCACCGGACGTCGGTGCCGCACACCAGCGGCCTGGTCGCTCAGTCGCCGGCCGCGAGGCCGGCCGTCGGTGTGCACGCCCGGCCGGTCGGATTCTCGCCCACCGGCGACGTGCTTCCCGCCAGCCTGGTGGAGGTTGTGGTTCGCGGCAGCTACGCCATCCGCAGCGCCAACCGGGTCGAGGAGCAGCGCCGCAAGCGGGCGGACGCCGTCGCCACCCACGTGGATCAGCAGATCGCCGAGTTCCTCGCCGTCTGCGCGGCCGAGAACCTCTCGCCGGCCCTGGGGGTTCGCGTGGTCGGGGAGCGCCTGCCGCCGGTTGCCCGCAGCGGGCGTCGCCGGCAGCCACCGAGCTCGGTCCCGGTTTCCACCGGTGCCGGTGCGACAGGGAACAGCGCGACCGGACAGCCTTCGACAGAGATCACAAACAGTGAGATCACAAACAGTGAGAAGGCTGGCAGGAAGGCCGGCAGGCGCAGCTCCGGTCACGCGAAGGACCGTCGGCGCGGCCGGCGGGCATCACCGCTGGTCTGGCCGGTGCTGTACTGGCGTAACGAGGACTTCCCGTACACGGGCCGCTGCCTGCACCTGTTCGTCGGCAGCGACGGACAGACCTTCGAGGGACGGGACGACCCGGGACCACTGCACGCACTGGGTCGTGAGGTTCGGGTGTGGCCGGTGGACATCCATACGGTCGTCGGGTCCATGGCCGAGGTGGACGCCCGGCGATGCGCACAACAACTGGTGTACGGCCTGGCGCACATGCTGTGGTGTGCCGGCGTCAGCCTGTAGACGGGGAAGGATCGACCCGTAGACGGAAGACGGAAGTCCGTGGACAGCTCGTCCGGACAACCGCCTGGACGTCCACTGCGAACACTGTGAACCCCTGCGAAGCCCCTCCGGACCTGCCCGAGCCGCTCCCGATTACCACACTGTGGGCGCATCCCGCAGCCAGGCCGGGCCGGGCCGGGCCGGGAAGTTGATCGCAGTGAGCGCTACCCTGTACCGCGTGCCCTCCCACACCGATTCCCACGCAGGCACGGCGACCGCGCGAGCGTCCGGCCGGGGGGCGGTCGGCCTCCGGCCGCCGGTCGGGCAGGTGGCAGCGGCTGGTCCGACGGTAGCGGCTGATCCGACGGTAGCGACGGGTCACAGGTGACGAGGTGAAGGTTCTCGTCGTCGGCTCGGGAGGCCGGGAGCATGCCCTGTGCCGGGCGTTGTCGCGCGATCCGGCCGTGAGCTCGATCGTCTGCGCCCCGGGTAACGCCGGCACCGCGGATCTCGCCGAGCCGCGTCCGCTCGACGTCTGCGACCCGGACGCCGTCGCGACCCTCGCGCAGACCGTCCGGGCCGATCTGACCATCATCGGACCGGAGGTCCCCCTTGTCGCCGGGGCAGCCGACGAGCTGCGGGTTCGGGGCCTGAACTGCTTCGGGCCGTCCGCCGCGGCGGCGCGCCTGGAGGGAAGCAAGGCGTTCGCCAAGGACGTGATGCGTGCCGCGGGTGTCCCGACCGCGGCCTCCCGCGACCACACCGAGATCGAGCCGGCACTGGCCGACCTCGACGAGTTCGGCCCGCCCTACGTCGTCAAGTACGACGGTCTGGCCGCCGGCAAGGGTGTCACCGTGACCACCGACCGGGCAGGCGCGGTGACAGCCGTGCGATCCTGCCTGCGCCGGGCGGACGACCGGGTCGTGATCGAGGAATACCTCGACGGCCCGGAGGTCTCCCTGTTCGCGGTCGTCACGGAAGCCGGGACGATCGTGCCACTGCTGCCCGCGCAGGACCACAAACGGGTCGGGGACGGCGACACCGGGCCGAACACCGGCGGGATGGGGGCCTACGCACCGCTGCCGTGGGCACCCCCCGGGCTCGTGTCCGAGGTCGTCAGCAAGGTGATCAAACCCGTCGTGGACGAGATGGCCCGCCGCGGCACGCCGTTCTCCGGCCTGCTCTACGCCGGTCTCGCGCTGACCTCCCGCGGCGTGCGGGTCGTGGAGTTCAACGTCCGGTTCGGCGACCCCGAGGTGCAGGCGATCCTGGCGCTGCTGGCCACGCCGCTGACCGACGTGCTGTCGGGGCGCCGGGCGCCGGTGTGGCGATCCGGCGCGGCGATCACGGTCGTCATTGCGGCACCTGGCTACCCACAGTCACCGAAGATCGGCGATCCGATCATCGGCCTTGCCGCCGCCGGAGCCCTGACCGGTGTGGACGTCCTGCATGCGGGTACCCGCCGGGACGCCGAGGGCAGGATCGTGTCGTCCGGTGGGCGCGTACTGTGTGTCACTGCGATCGGGTCGCATCTGGAGGCCGCGAGAGCCTCGGCCTACGAGGCGATCAGCCGCGTCTCCCTGGCCGGGGCGCACTACCGGACCGACATCGGTGACCTGACTCGCATCGGTGACCTGACCCGGCAAGGAACACCCGGCGGTGGGGGTCCGGGCTCGGTGGACCGAGGTTCCTGACGGATCAGCACGGCTGGACCACGAGATCCTGATCCGCAGAGATCCGGATCATGATCATGGGATCCGCAGCGGAGAACAGGGCCGACACCCGGTCTGCTGCATCCGTCCCACCCGGCGTGTCCGCCCACCCGGCAACGCCGGAGATCACCGTCCGGGCGGTGTCCGCCCGGGGTTCCCGCGTCCGATCAGCCAGTCGTCCAGAAGGTGAGTGAACGAGCAGGTATGAGCGAGATTCCTCGGACCACCCCGAACGCGCAGTCGCCGAAGGTAGCCATCGTGTACGGCTCTCCCTCGGACGCCCAGACGATGAGCAAGGCCGGCGCAACGCTGGAGCGCTTCAGCGTCCCCTACGAGCAGGTGTCGGTGTCGGCCCACCGGTCCCCCCGCACCCTCGCGGGGTACGTGGGCGAACTGGCCACCCGCGGGATCGCGGTCGTCATCGCCGGCGCCGGGCTCGCCGCCGCCCTGCCAGGAGCCGTCGCCGCGCTGACCACACTGCCCGTGATCGGCGTCCCGATCTCGGGTGGGGCGCTGGACGGCATGGACGCCCTGCTCGCCATCGTGCAGATGCCGCCCGGGGTGCCGGTT
>NZ_CAAAFT010000489.1:44886-46555 GCF_900634765.1 Candidatus Protofrankia californiensis
CCCAGATCCTCGCCCTCAACGACCCCGATCTGCAGGCCCTGCTCGCCGCGTTCAAGGACGACTTCGAAAAGGCCGCCGCCGCGGGCCTCGCGGAGGCGCTGACCCCAGGCCAGTGATCGCGCCGTCTTCGGCCTGTTACAGGATCGGCTCGGGGGTGTAGGCCGCGGCGTCCGGGTAGCGGCTGACGATGTCGTCCACCCGGGCGCAGAAGGCTGCGACCTGCGCCCGGGCCGCTCCGGTGAACGTCAGCGGTTCGGCCAGCACCGACGACAGCTCAGCGGCGTCCAGGCCCAGCCGTTCGTCGCCCGCAAGCCGTGTCAGCAGATCGTTGTGGTCCACCCCCTTCTCCCGCAGGGCGAGGGCGACCGCGACGGCATGCTCCCGGATGACCTCGTGGGCGGTCTCCCGCCCGACGCCCTGGCGCACGGCAGCCATGAGAATCTTGGTCGTGGCCAGGAACGGCAGGTTGCGGTCCAGCTCGCGGGCGATCACGGCCGGATAGGCCCCGAAGTCGTCCAGAACGGTGAGGAACGTCTCGTAGAGCCCGTCAGCCGCGAAGAACGCACCGGGAAGAGCCACCCTGCGCACGACCGAGCAGGACACGTCCCCCTCGTTCCACTGGTTCCCGGCGAGCTCGCCGGTCATGCCGGCAAAACCGCGCAGTACCACCGACAGGCCGCTGACCCGCTCACAGGAGCGGGTGTTCATCTTGTGCGGCATCGCACTCGAGCCCACCTGGCCGGACGCGAAGCCCTCGGTGGCCAGTTCGTGACCGGCCATCAGCCGGATGGTCGTGGCGAGGCTCGCTGGTCCCGCCGCGGCCTGGACCAGCGCGGTGACGACGTCGAAGTCGAGCGACCGCGGGTAGACCTGGCCCACGCTGGTCAGCACCCGGCTGAAGCCGAGGAACTCGGCGATCCGCCGCTCCAGCTCCGCGAGCTTGGTGGCATCCCCGCCGAGCAGGTCGAGCATGTCCTGACCGGTCCCGACCGGGCCTTTGATCCCGCGCAGCGGATAGCGGGAGAGGGTGTCCTCGACCCGCTCGAAGGCGACGAGCAGCTCCTGCCCGGCGGAGGCGAACCGCTTGCCGAGCGTGGTCGCCTGGGCGGGGACGTTGTGGCTGCGCCCGGTGATCACCAGCGAGTCGTACTCGGCGGCCAGGCGGGCCAGGCGGGCCAGTGCCGCGACCATGCGCCCGCGGACCAGCGCGAGCGAGCCGCGCACCTGCAGTTGCTCGACGTTCTCGGTGAGATCCCGCGACGTCATGCCCTTGTGCACGTGCTCATGGCCGGCAAGGGCGTTGAACTCCTCGATCCGGGCCTTGACGTCATGGCGCCGGATCCGCTCCCGCCGCGCTATCGAGCCCAGGTCCACCTCGGTGAGGACCCGCTCGTAGTCCTCGATCACGCCGGCGGGGAGGTCCAGGCCGAGATCCCGTTGGGCGCGCAGCACCGCCAGCCACAATCTGCGCTCCGAGACGACTTTGCTCTCCGGCGACCACAGCCGCCGGATCTCGGCCGAGGCGTAACGGGTGGCCAGGACGTCGGGGAGCGTGTACTCGGTTGCCATACCGGCCATCGTGCCCGACAACCACGTCCGAATCCCCGGACCCGGCGCTACCGGTCGGGACATGCCGTCACCGGTCGGGACGTCCGGCGTCCGGCCGCAT
>NZ_CAAAFT010000489.1:46678-49257 GCF_900634765.1 Candidatus Protofrankia californiensis
GGGCATGCCGTCACCGGTCGGGACATGCCGTCACCGGTCGGGACGTCCGGCGTCCGGCCGCATCGCATACGGTCGGGGCATGCCGCTGACGCACGAGGAGTTCGCCGGGCTGACCCACCTGGGGTCGGGCAAGGTACGGGAGATGTTCGCGGTCGGGGATGACGCGGTACTCATGGTCGCCAGCGACCGGATCTCCGCCTTCGACGTGGTCCTGCCCACCGAGATACCGGACAAGGGCGCCGTCCTCACCGGACTGTCGCTGTGGTGGTTCGACCAGCTCGCAGACCTCGTGCCGTCCCATGTGATCAGTACCAATGTGGACGAGTACCCCGACGAGCTCGCTCCCTACGCCGAGCAGCTGCGCGGCCGGTCGATGCTGTGCCGGCGGCTGACCATGGTGCCGATCGAATGCGTCGCCCGTGGCTACCTCACCGGCAGCGGCCTGAAGGACTACCAGCGCACCGGCGAGGTCAGCGGCCACGCGCTGCCCGACGGCCTCGTCGACGGCAGCCGGCTACCCGCGACGATCTACACCCCGTCGACGAAGGCACCCGTCGGCGAGCACGACGAGAACATCAGCCGGGCGCAGGCCGCGTCCCGGGTGGGCCCTCAGGTCGCCGCCGACCTGGAGAAACTCACCTTGGCGATCTTCGAACGAGCGGTCGGTGTGGCCGCCGAGCGCGGCATCATCGTCGCCGACACCAAGCTCGAGTTCGGTCATGACACCGACGGCGTCCTGCGGCTGGGCGACGAGGTGCTGACACCGGATTCATCCCGGTTCTGGCCCGCCGATGCGTGGAAGCCCGGCAGCTCCCAGCCGTCCTACGACAAGCAGTTCGTCCGCGACTACCTGGCCTCCACCGGCTGGAACCGGACCGCTCCCGGCCCGCAGCTTCCGCCGGAGGTGGTCGAGGCCACCCGGGCCCGTTACGTCGAAGCGTACGAACGCCTGACCGGTACCTCCTTCGCCGATTACGTCGCCACCACGTAGGTCCGAATGAGCCCGGCAAGCGTCAAGCCCGCCAAGCCCAAGCCCCGCAAGCGCGCCCTCCGGCCCGCCGCGTAGCGCCCCTGTCAGCCGGAACCGTCGTCAGTCGCGACCGTCAACCGCTGGCGTGTGTGCGGTGAGTGACAGGCGTGCGCGTGCGATCGCGTTCGAGTTACGCTGACTGGCGACGTCCGGTACCCCTACTGAGGACTGGAACGACATTGATGGTCACACCCGCGACTGCGGTTCCGCCGCGCCCCCGATGTCCCCGATTGCCTGGCAACGGGGAGCCGGCGCTGGTCCGAAGCCGCGCAGAGCTCGAGTCGTTGCTGAATTCCTCACCCTTAGCATCGACTGATACGCGAACCGTCGTCATGACGATGGGCGCGCTGCATGCCGGGCACACCGAGCTGATCCGGGCCGCCCGTGCCCGCGCGGACCAGCTGATCGTCACGATCTTCGTAAACCCACTGCAGTTCGGTCCCCGGGAAGACCTCACGCGCTACCCCCGGGCGCTCGACGCCGACCTGGAGATATGCGCCCGCGAAGGCGTGGACGTCGTCTTCGCCCCGGCGGTCGTGCACGAGACCGCGCCGGCCGTCCGCGTCAGCGCCGGCCCGCTCGGCGAGGTCCTGGAGGGCGCCACACGTCCCGGGCACTTCGACGGCGTCCTCACGATCGTCGCGACCCTGCTGAACCTGACGCGGCCACAGTTGGCCTTCTTCGGCAAGAAGGACGCCCAGCAGCTCGTCCTCGTCCGGCGGATGGTGCGCGACCTGGCCTTCCCGACCGAGATCGTCGCGGTGTCGACGGTACGGACCCCGGACGGGCTGGCGCTGTCCAGCCGCAACGCCTACCTGACCACCCGCCAGCGCCGCACCGCGCTCGCGCTGCCGCGGGCACTCGCCGTCGGGGTGAGCGTCGCCGACGAAGGAGCGGACGTGGTGCTCGCCGCCGCCGGCGAGGTGCTCGCCGGCGAGGCGGACGTCGAGGTGGACTACCTGACGCTGGCAAGCCCCCACGACCTGACACCGGTGCGTACCGGCCAGGCGCTGCTGCTGGTCGCGGCCCGGGTGGGCACCACCCGGCTGATCGACAACATCGAGCTCACGCTGCCCGAGGAGGACGGCTGACCGTGTTCCGGACCATACTCAAGTCGAAGATCCACCGAGCCACGGTCACCCAGGCCGACCTGCACTACGTCGGCTCGGTCACGATCGACGCCGATCTGATGGCGGACGCGGACCTGCTCCCCGGCGAGCAGGTCGCAATCGTCGACATCGACAACGGTGCCCGGCTGGAGACCTACGCGATCGCAGGCCCGCCCGGTAGCGGGATCATCGGGATCAACGGCGCGGCGGCACGGCTCGTCCACCCCGGCGACCTTGTGATCATCCTGGCATACGCGGTCATGGCTGACGCCGAAGCCCGCCGGTTCACCCCGCGGGTGCTGTTCGTGGACGCCTCCAACCGGGTCGTCGCGCGCGGCCAAGACCCGGCGGCGGCGATCCCGGACGACCCGTCCAGCCTGCGCGGGGACATCGTCCAGCCGCTGTCGGTCGACGGGACAGCGGCCGAGCGGGCCCCGCAC
>NZ_CAAAFT010000489.1:49282-50517 GCF_900634765.1 Candidatus Protofrankia californiensis
ACGGGACAGCGGCCGAGCGGGCCCCGCACCGCGAGCCGGACGACGGACGTCCGGCTCCGGTCAGCGCGAGGGTCCGCCCATGACGTTCCTGCCATGCCGCCTCGGCGCGCCCCGACCGGGCTGGACCCTCGACGCCGACATCGTGGTGATCGGATCTGGGATTGCGGGGCTGACCGCCGTCCTGCACGCCCGCGCGGCCGTGCCCGCCGGCCGGGTCCTGCTGGTCACGAAGGCGCGCCTCGACGAGGGGTCGACCCGCTGGGCGCAGGGCGGTATCGCCGCGGCGCTCGCCCCCGAGGACTCCCCCGAGGATCATCTGGCCGACACCCTGGCCGCCGGGGTCGGATTGTGCGACGTCGACGCCGTCCGGGTCCTGGTCACCGAGGGACCGGCCCGGGTGCGGGAACTGGCTGCGCTGGGCGCCGCGTTCGACCGGGACGGCTCCGCCGGTGGGTTCGCGTTGACCCGCGAGGGCGGGCACCTGCGCAACCGGATCGTGCACGCGGGCGGCGACGCCACCGGCCTGGAGGTCGAACGGGCACTCATCACAGCGGTGCGCGCCGACCCGGGCGTCGAGGTGATCGAGCACGCGCTCGTGCTCGACCTGCTGCTGGACGCGGACGGGAACGCCGCCGGGGTGACCCTGCACGTCCTGGGTGAGGGCACCAAGGACGGGGTGGGCGCAGTCACCGCCCGTGCGGTGATCCTCGCGACCGGCGGGATGGGGCAGATCTTCGCCTCCACCACGAACCCGCCGGTGTCCACCGGAGACGGCGTGGCGCTGGCACTACGCGCCGGTGCGGTCGTCACCGACCTGGAGTTCGTCCAGTTCCACCCGACCGCACTGTGGTTGGCCGAAGCATCACCGGGTCCTGACGCGGCACCGGGGCCGGCCGGACGAGCCGGACCGGCCGACGGTGGTGGGCCGGTTGGCGGTCAGCACACCTCCAGCCAGCAGCCGCTGGTCAGCGAGGCCATGCGCGGCGAGGGCGCCCACCTGGTGGACGCCGCCGGACACCGGGTGATGGACGGCGTCCACCCGCTCGCCGACCTGGCACCACGGGACGTCGTCGCCAAACAGATGTCACGGGTGATGGCCGCCCAGGGCGTCGACCACCTGTACCTCGACGCCCGCGGCCTGGGCAGCTCCACCCTGTTGCGGCGCTTCCCGACGATCACTGCCCGCTGCCGTGCCGCCGGCGTGGATCCGGTCCGTGAACCGATCCCGGTCGCCC
>NZ_CAAAFT010000489.1:50542-70983 GCF_900634765.1 Candidatus Protofrankia californiensis
CCCCGGCGGCGCACTACGCCAGCGGCGGTGTGCGCACCGACATCTGGGGGCGTACCAGCGTCCCCGGTCTGTACGCGTGCGGCGAAGTCGCGTGCACGGGTGTGCACGGAGCGAATCGGCTGGCGTCCAACAGCCTGCTGGAGGGGCTGGTCTTCGCCGCCCGCATCGGTACCGACCTCGCCCGGGGGCTGCCCACCCCGACGAAGCCCGCGAACCCGCTGGTGGGACGCGGCTCGGCGGGGCTCGCCGACCCGGCGGCCCGCGCCGACCTGGCCCGCGCCATGGCCGACGGCGCCGGGGTGCTGCGCAGCGCACAGAGCCTGCGGGCAACCACGAAGGCGCTGGCCGCGCTCGGGGACCTACGGATCGGCGGTACGGTCACCGCCGGCCCGGACGCCTGGGAGATGACCAACCTGCGGACCGTCGCCACGGCGCTGGTCGCCGCTGCCGCAATGCGCCAGGAAACACGCGGCTCGCACTGGCGGGAAGATTTCGGTACCACCGACGACGCAAGGTGGCGTGGCCATATTCTCACCCGACTGGACGCGGAAGGTGAGCTGTCGGTGACATATGAGCCGTTGGACGCCGCGGACGGTCCACCTCTGTCGGGCCGTGCGGGAGCCGCCAGGCACGCCTCGGACGCGGCCTGATGCCACTGCCGTCCCTGCCGCGCTCGACGAGTTCACCGAGCGCAGCGCGTTATCGTCCGTCTTCTTCCTCTTCCTTGCCCTTCCTGGCTCCTTCCTCCCTGTCACCGCTGTCATCAGGGACCCGCGGCGCGCTGGTGTCCGCCGGACTCGATCCGGACACGCTCGTCGAGCTCGTCCGCAGAGCCGTCGCCGAGGATCTGCCCGAAGGCCCGGCGGACTCCGGAGCGGACACGGGCGATCCGGTGGACACAGGTGCTCCGGTGGAACGCGGAGTCAGCGCAGCGGGTCCGGTGGACCCCGGAGTCCGCAGGCGGGGCGCGGTCGACACGACGTCGGTCGCGACCGTGGCACCCGGGCTACACGGCCGGGGAGTAATCGTCGCACGGGCACGGGGAGTCGTCGCCGGCCTACCGGTAGCCGCGGCCGTCTTCGAGGTGGTCCTGGCCGAGCGGTACACGGGGCGGCACGACTCTCCGGACATCCACCCGAGGCAGGATCTGCCGGATGTCCACCGGACAGGTGAGACCGCCGACGAACACACGAAGGCGGAGAGTGGCTGGACAGGTGGACTGGACATCGAGATCATCGCTTCGGACGGCGACCGGGTGAGCCCCGGGGACGCTGTGCTGACCGTCGCGGGCCCGGTTCGCGCGCTGCTCACCGCGGAACGCACGGCGCTGAACCTGCTGTGCCACCTGTCCGGGGTGGCGACGGCAACCCGGCGGTGGGTGGACGCGGTGGACGGCACCGGGGTGTCGATCCGTGACACCCGCAAGACCCTTCCGGGACTGCGCGCGTTGGAGAAGTACGCGGTGCGCTGCGGAGGCGGGCGCAACCACCGGATGTCGCTGGCGGACGCGGCCCTGGTGAAGGACAACCACGTGGTCGCCGCGGGTGGGGTGGCGGCGGCGTTCGCTGCGGTGCGGGCGAGGTTCCCGGGCCTGCCGGTCGAAGTCGAGTGCGACACGGTGGCTCAGGTCGCCGAGGCCGTGACGGCCGGCGCGGACCTGATCCTCTGCGACAACATGAGCCTGGACGAGCTGCGCGAATCGGTCGCGATCGCCCGTCCGAACGGGGTCGAGCTGGAGGCCAGCGGAGGGCTGACCCTCGACGTCGCCCGCCGCGTGGCCGAAACCGGCGTCGACTATCTGGCGATCGGGGCGCTGACCCACTCGGCACCCGCGCTGGACCTGGGTCTGGACCTCGATTTGAACCTGAATTTGGAATCGGACCCGGCTCCCGGCTCGGACGCCGATCTCGGGCCGAGCGCCGATCTCGGGCCGAGCGCCGATCTCGGCTTGGGCACCGGATCGGGGACGGCCTGATGCTGCTCACGATCGACATCGGCAACACCAACACCGTCCTGGGCGTCTTCGACGGCGACCGCCTCGCGGATTCCTGGCGGGTACGCACCAACCCGCACTCGACCGCGGACGAACTGTCGCTGCTGTTCCGTGGCCTGCTCATGGACTACGACGTCGATGGCATCTCGGTCTGCTCGACCGTGCCGGCGGCCCTGCGGGAGATCCGGCGCATGGTGGTGCGGGCATTCCACGAGCTGCCCGCGGTCGTCGTGGAACCGGGCACGAGAACAGGGGTGCCGATTCTCATCGACAATCCCAAGGAGGCCGGGGCGGATCGGATCGTGAATGCGCTGGCCGCCCATCACCTCTACGGCGGCCCGGCGATAATCGTCGACTTCGGGACGTCCACGAACCTGGACGTGGTCTCCGGCCGGGGCGAGTTTCTCGGTGGCGCGTTCGCTCCGGGTATCGAGATCGCCCTGGACGCGCTCGCCTCAAGGGCGGCGCAGCTGCGCAATGTCGAGCTCATACCGCCGCGATCGGTGATCGGGAAAAACACGGTCGAGTGCCTCCAGTCCGGCATGATCTACGGAGTGGTGGGCCAGGTGGACGGCCTGGTGCGCCGCATCACCAACGAGCTGGACGCCGATCCCGTGGTCATCGCCACCGGTGGGCTCGCCTCCCTTGTCATCCGCGAGAGCGAGACGCTCCAGCACCACGAACCGCATCTGACCCTCATCGGCCTACGCCTCGTCTTCGAGAAAAACACCTGACAGGAAGACGCTCCAGATCCGCCACCAGGCTCTCGGTCGGCGGCTGCCGCCCGGTGATCACATCGGATTCGAAGACGGCTCTGCTCGACGCCGTCTTGAGCGAGCTCCGGGAGGGGCAGATATCACACGCTCATGGGTAACTCCTGTACTACGCGGTCCATCGACATCGATGTGCCGGGGAGATGGCAGGCGCGGTCACGCGACCGAGCGACCGTAGACTTACGACATGGCAGTGGACGTGTCCGTGTCCGTGTCCGTGTCGGACCTTGTGCGTTCCTATGCGTCGCTGCGCGACGCAGTCAGCCAGTCAGCCGGCCCGGGTGGACGGCTGCTGCAGTTTTACAGCGTCGAATACGGCCTGAAGGCTGCCTACCTCGGCAAGCAAGGTATGAACGCACGGGGCACCGAGTCCCTGCCGCAAGAGCTACGCAGTCACGACCTGCGGCGCCTCGTCAAAGAACTGCGGCTCGGCCACGCAGATCTGGCCGGGCTGTCCACATGCCGGCGGCAGCAAAGACGGCAGCAGAGCCAGCAGGACCCGGTCGAGCATCATGAACTGCACCAGGCATGGCGTTATGGCGCGCCGCTGGAGGAGAGCGACGAGAAGCGCGCCGTCAGTGCGCTCGACATGTTGAGCGACTGGTGCCGTAAGGAGCATCGGAGATGAGCTCGGACGACATTTCGCCAGCCCCCGAACACCTTTACACCTGGGTGGACGTGGACGAGTACTTCACCTCGTTGGCCACCCGCGGGGCGTGGCCGGCCTGGCTGCTGGAGATCGACGCCTTCTGGGACGGTGTCGAACTCACGATCACCGAAGATGTACGCCCGCCCGAGGTCTGGGCCTGGCTCACCGAACGACTCGGACCACTTACCGTCGATGCCGACCGCGAGGATGTGCTGCTCGAGTCCGCCAACGGCAGCGGTCGGCCGTTGCCCGTCCGGTTGCGGCCCGCACCACAGGTGGAAAAGGTCGAGCGCCGGCCACGTTGGCATGAGCGCCGGATCGTCCGTCAGCTCGCCGAGGGTATTCCCGCACCGGACAAGGCTGCCTTTCCGCATGACGTCCAGATCTGTGCCTTCCATTCGTTCAAGGGCGGTGTCGGTCGAACTCTCCACTGCGTGGCGTTGGCACGTGAGCTGGCCGGCCGGCCGGGACGGGACGGAATTCCGTCCTGCTCGTCGACGCCGATCTGGAGGCTCCAGGGATCACCTGGATGCTCGCCGCCCAGGGCCAGCGGATGGACTTCGCCCTGGAGGACTTTCTCGCGCTTCTCCACGGCTCGTCCACCTCGGACCGAGACGAGGTCATCGCGATAGGCCGACGGTTCCTGCTGAACCAGCAACTGGACAACGTGATCGTGCTTCCCGCGCGACGGGACCCGACCCGACTCGGCCCGTCGAGGATCGAGCCCGTCGACCTGCTGACCCACGACCGGCCCCCGTACTTTCTGACCGAATCCCTCTCCGAGCTCGCCCATGCGGTCGGGACGGACACGGTCCTGCTCGACCTGCGGGCCGGCGTGAGCGAACTGAACTCGCCCATCCTGCTGGACCCAAGAGTCCTGCGTGTGTTTGTCACGACAATGAGCGATCAGTCCCTTCGGGGAACCGAACACATCCTTCAGGAGATCGCCCGTCGGGCTCCCTCCCGGCGACCTTCCGATCCGCAATACCGCGTTGTCATCACACAGTTCGATGACAACGAGCACGGATCACAGCTGGCCGCCGCAGTAGACGCTCTCACCAGAAGTCCGGAGGAGCCCGCTCCGCCGGCCGCCAGCCCCGAGGACGAACTCGCGGGTGATACGGGACTGATCGACCGGGCCATCGCAACCGAACCGGTTCTCAGCCCGTTCGTCCCACAGCTTCTGGCACTGCCAGCGAGCTGGAACGACGTGAGCACACTGATCGACCGGGTGGATATCCGTACCCGCATCGCGACCCTTGCCGAGATTCTTCAGCCCATACCGACCAGGCAGCAGGTGGATGCAGCCGAAGAAACCAAGATCGACCTACCCGCGGCACGCAGGCGCCTCCACGAACGAGCCCGTCAACTGAAGTATGCCGAAAGCGCCACAGACGAAGACGATCTACTTCCGACCGAACCGCTGACGAATCTGGTCTCAGCACACCGCACCGAGGCGCCGATCGAGGTCGTGGTTGGCGCGAAAGGTTCCGGGAAGACGTTCACATATTTGCGCATGTGCCGTTGGACCACCTGGTCCGAGTTCGCCGAGGCGGTCGGTGTCGGCGGCGTCGAGCTGACGGCAAACCTCGTTCCAGTTCTCGCCTCGAAATATCTCAAAAATTCCGTTCAGGAGACGATTCTCGAGGTTCGAAAACGCTCCGCCGAACGGTTGACCGATTCCGAACCTCCTCCCTGGAACGAACTGAGGGACCTGATATCCGACTCACTCGACCTGGATCTGGGCGACGTGGCGTGGCGTGGCGCAGGGTCTGGCTAACGCTTCTCGCCCGGGCGATCGGCCTGCAAGCCACGCCGGACAACGCCGAGGAGAAGTTGACGGCGCTGGCTCGTCAACACCAGGCCATATTTGTTCTCGATGGCCTCGAAGACCTTTTCCAGGAGTTCAGCAGCAATCACCGACAGCAGCGAGCGCTGCGAGCCCTGCTGACCGGCTGCACCGAGTGGCTGCGGTCACTGCGTGGCCGCCCGCTCGGCCTCGTGGTGTTCGTCCGGCGTGACCTCGTGCTCAACGCCATCCAGCAGAACACCAACCAGTTCTTCGCTCGCCATCAAGCGTATGAGCTGCGCTGGAACAGGACCGAGGCTCTGCGACTGGTCGCCTGGGTCTGCGAACAAGCCGATGTCCTGCGGTCGTCGCGAGAAGTCGCGATCCGGAACGCGTCCGAAGATTTTCTGATCAAACTGCTCTTCGACGTGTGGGGGCAAAAGCTCGGTTTGCCGAACTCACGGGAAGCACGCTCGGAGGCATGGTTCTTCGCCGCTCTGTCGGATTTCAACCTACAGATTCAGGCCCGGGACATCGTCTCATTCCTGTCCGTTGCAGCTGAATACTCCGCAGCAGACAAGAATGTCGCACGGTGGCGGGACCGGCTTCTCATACCGACCGCGATGCGCCAGGCCCTGCCGGAGTGCAGTCGCGACAAGATCGCGGACATCTCCCAGGAGAATCCTCCGGTCGGAACACTCTTCCAAGATCTGCAAAGGCTACCCAGAGATTCCCGCAAGATACCTTTCACACTCGAGACCGTGAAGGTGAGCCCCTCCGATGCCAGGCTACTGGAAGCCAACGGCGTCCTGTTCCGCGATGACGACCAGTACTGGATCCCGGAGATCTACCGCCACGGTCTCGGCTTCGGCCTGAGCGGAACTGGTCGGTCGCGTATGCTCGCGATCGCGAAATCGATCCGCGGTCGGGGTGGCTCCGACTGATTTCACCGGGCACGATCCGGCGTCCGAACCTCTACGCGCTCTTCACAAACGCTCTTCACCTCGTCAGTAGGCAGACCTGGGACTACCGCTTCGCAACAATCGCCCGCTAACGCCTCACGTCCATCCACACGGCGACGCCGATGACCAGATCTGTGCGGTGTGTGCGAGCGGGAGCTGCTTGAGTGGGCCTGGCTCGAGCAGCTCTACCACGCCTGCGTCGGCAGTCTGCGCCGGATCGACGCAGTGAGACAGATCGCAGCAGTAGTCCGGTCATCGAGGGGCCACGCCAGACAGCCAGGCCCTGACCTTGCCAGGGGCTGCCGGCTAACCGCCCTTTTGATCGTTCGCTATGTGCCGCGAACGGTGCGCTACGATCGACAAGGTCCTTATCTAGGTTCGAACCAGGTTCGTGACCACGGGATTCGGACCGAGACGGCGGGGAGGAGAACACCAGCACATGTTGTGGAGCGACCGGCTGGCCCAGGAGGTGACCGGCCCACAGGTTGTCAACGACTCCAAGACCCCCTCCGGGCCGGTGCACGTCGGCGCGTTGCGCGGTGCGCTCATCCACGATGCCGTGTACCGCAGCCTGCTGCAGCGCGATGTGCCGGTCCGCTACCTGTTCGGGGTCGACGACTACGATCCGCTGGACGAGCTTCCCGCTGTCGGCGGCGAGCAGTTCAGGCAGTACCTGGGAGTTCCGCTCTGTAATGTTCCGCCACCGCCCGGCTCGGACGCCGACAGCCTGGCCGAACACTACATCCGGGATTTCTTCGACGTCTTTCGGGAACTTCAGATCAATGCGACCACGTACCGTATGCGTGATATTTACCGCAATGGGTCGTTCGACGCAGAGATCGACGTCATCCTGCGTAACGCGGACAAAGTCCGGCGCATCGACCGGGAGGTGGCCAACACCCGCCGGCCCGATGACTGGTTCCCTTTCCAGGTAATATGCGAGCGCTGCGGCAGAGTGGGCACAACCCGTGTGCACGCCTATGACGGCGAGACCGTGTCGTACCGCTGCGAGCCAGCACTGGTCAAGTGGGCGCAGGGCTGTGGTAACAGCGGCCGCGTTTCACCTTTCGGGGGTAACGGCAAGCTGTCCTGGAAGCTTGAATGGGTTGCCAAGTGGCATAACTTCCCGGTGACCATCGAGGGGGCGGGCAAGGATCATAATGCCCCCGGTGGATCTCGTAACGTGGCCACGCGATGCCTGCAGGAAATCTTCGGCGATGTACCGCCCCTCAACATTCCTTACGAGTTCTTCCTGGTGGGTGGCGCGAAGATGAGTTCTTCGCGCGGGGTCGGCGTCTCCGCCCGAGGAATGGCAAACCTCCTCCCGCCGGAGCTCCTGCGTTTTCTGATGGTGCGCACGCAGCCCAACAAGACGGTAGATTTCCATCCTGACGCGGAGAGGATCACCCGGCTCTACAGCGACTTCGATCGGGTGCGCGCGCGGACCACGGCGGGTGAAATCGACGGTGCGCTTTATCGGCTGTCGGCACTCGACGGGGATCCCGACTACTACGCTCCCCCATTCGATCTTGTCGCGAGCCTGGTGCAGCTTCCCCACATAAGTGTCGAACAGCAGGTGGAAAGACTTAAGGGAAGACCCCTCGACCCCCGGGAACTCGAACATCTGACTCGCCGCGTGGAGAGCGCACGGTACTGGCTTGAGCACTTCGCGGCGCCGGAGGAACATCTGGAGCTCAAGACGGCCCTTCCTCCGGAGGCGGGTCTCCTCCGCCCAACGCAGATTGCCTTCCTGCATCACGTCGGGCAGAGCCTGCAGTCGAGCCCGTGGGAGCCGGACATTATTCAGGCCACTCTCTTCGACGCGGCTCGCATGACGCCGCTCAAGCAGCGCGATGCGTTCGAAGCGGTCTATACGGTGTTTTTCGGGAGGGCTTCGGGGCCTCGGGTGGGGAATCTTCTCGCATTTCTCGACAGGGAATTCGTAATAGGACGTCTCGCTGAGCTTCCCCTGGACGAGGACGCCTTCTGGCGCGAGACGGCCCTGGACCGCTCCGAGGCAGAGAAATGGCTGGAGGAGTCAGCGCCGAAAGCCACCTCGGTGTTCGCGAATCTCGTGTTCCGTGCTACCGAGGACACCTTCCTCGCCGATGACGTGCTTTACGTCCGGGCGGCCGGCGGGATCGAGCTGACGGTGACGCAGGAGGATGGCAAGAGGCATCTGCGACGAGTTGGCTTCGCGGCCGGCGAAGGCATCGGCAACGACCTCGCAACAGAACGCTCCCTGTTCGAAAGTCAGGCCACGGAATTCCTCAGGGAACTGGGCACGCGGATCGGTCGAGATATTGCCGTCACCGGCCCCATCGTGTCGAGTTCGCCATCCAGCCGCGAACAGTGAAGAAACCGACGGGACGCTGCTCCAAGCTTTGATCCAGAGGCGCCGGAGGTGCTGTAGGACACGCAGATAGAAGATCCTGGAGGGCCAGGGGAGCGCGATGACGCTTTTTCTCGCGCTGCCAGAGGCCCAGCTTCTCAGGGGTGCTCTCTCAGCGGACTTCGTAATGTCTACGCGCGGTGGTTCCAGCCGTCGACATAGGTGATCTCCTCGAGAAGAAATGGGTATGTCGAGCCGGGCGCCGGTTCGGACCGGCGCCCGGGATTTCAGCAGCCCGGCGTGGACGCGATGTCGGCCGGGCAGTCAGATTTGATCACTTTACGGATCGTGATCTGCCCGTTGTCCCCGAAGGACTTCACGACGACCGAGTGCCGCAGTCCCTCGGCAACCAGTGGCAGGTCGTTCAAGGTGGTCGGTGTCAGCTCACCGAGAATGAAGTAGTCGATGTCCTGCCAACCGTTCTTCAGCTTTCCTCGGACGGCCGGGTCGAGGTCCAGCTTGTAGAACCAGATCGGCTCGGGCTTCTTGCCGGCCAGCTCGAGATCCGTCCATATGTTGTCGTCGGTGACGACGGTGTGGCCGTCCGGAACATTCTCGATATACCAGCGTGCCGCGTCCCTACTCGGCCTGCTGTCGTCGGCCGTCAGTGCCGTACTCAGCTTCGGCGCCCACTGGCCCGGGAGCGTCAACAGCCCCGCCGTCACGATGCTGGCCACGGCCACGAGACGCATCCACGTACCGAGCACGGCGGGTTGACTCGGGACCGGGGACGGCTGCGGTTCGCCGGTGGACGCCGCGTCACGCGGCAAGTCGTTGGGCAAGCTGTTGGGCAGGGTGCGGGGCAGGCCGTCGGGCAGGCCGTGAGCGGTACCGGCGGCGGGTGGCCGGTACGGAAGCATCACGTCGAGCATGCCTGCCACGCACAGCGCCGCGAACGGCAGCATCGCCGTCACGTACGCATATGGCATGTATCCGTTCCGGAACATGACGGCAAGCTGGATCAGCAGCAGTACCGCGACCATCCGCAGGCGCTTGACGAAAAGCGCCGGGACCGCGGCGACAACACCCGCACACACCAGATAGGGATCGATGTGCAGCCACAGGTTGGCCATGCTGCGCGTGCTGCTGCCCGCGTCCAGCAGGCTTCCGCTCGCCGGTCGGTTGAACAGCTGCCATCTGGTTGCGCCGATCAGCGAGACGTGGCCGGCGCCCTCGAACAGCTCGTTCTTGATCACAGCGTAGAGAACGTAGAGGCCGCAGACCGCGGTGAGAAAGCCGAGGAAATTGTGACGCACGAACCGCCAGTTCCGCACGTCGCGGTTCTGGCGGAGCAGGAGGTAGACGACCGGCAGGAGTATCAGGATCGTCTCCTTCGACCAGAACGCGAAGGCCATGAAGACGCCGGCCCAGATCGCCGACCCGGCGCTGCGCCGGGGAGATGCCGCACAGACCAACGCCGCCAGCAGCCACATCACGGCGATGTTGTCGAGGAAGGCCATCCGCTGGTACCAGACCGCAAGCGGCGCCAGGGAGAACAGCATGACGGCGAGAGCCGAGAAAATCCGTCGCAGCGCCAGCCGGCGGGCGAACAGGTAGAGCAGTGCGCAGCTCACCAGATGAACGACGAACATGCATTCGCGGGCGGCGGCCACCGCCGTCGGAGCCCGCTCGAACGCGTGCGTGAACGTCGTGTAGACGGCGATGAGCAACCATCCTCCGAAGGGATGGTCGTACCAGTAAGTGTAGTGGGCGATCCGGCCCCAGTACTCCATGGCATATGCCTGCGCCGTGTAGGTGCCCTCGTCGTCGTTGACACGGCCCGGCCAGCCGTCCTGGTTGATGCCGTGCACGAGCCCACAGACGATGAGAATCACGGCGAGGATTGCGATGCTCTGCCAGTGCGCTAGCAGCCAGACCATGGCCCGGCCCCGAGCGTCCGCGACGGAATCACCGAATCGGCGGCCACGGCGGCTGTCAGCCGGTTCGGTGCCGGTGTCGCGGTCGAGAACCGGAAGCGTGGTCGCGGTCACGAGACCCCCTCAAGCTCGGACGGGCCCGGTATCACCACGTGGTGGGCGCCGACATGCGTCGTCTTTTCCCATTCGAGTTTTCCCTGGACCAGACGCACGACGGCCCGCAGTGCCGCCAGCGACAACACGAGCTGGTAGACCGGCGCACTCGCTATCAGCCGGGCGCTGTCCAGCGGAGTCACCTTGATCCGGTACGCGTCGGCAAACTCCCGGAAGGCGGCCTCTTCGGTGAGCGTCAGCATCAGCATGGCAATGAGCGGCAACCAGAAGATAATTACAATACCCACCGACCCGCTCAGGAAAAAGGCGAGCAGTACGGAGGCCGGCAGGATCAGGCCGGCCATGGCCTGGAAGAACGGCATCAACAGCATCTCGGCGGCGAGCGCTCGCTGTCGCCGGCCCGGCAACCGGCGCCAGTCGCCCTTCCGGAAGACCTGGATGAAGCCCATCATCCAGCGGGTGCGCTGCACCACGAGTTTTCCCAGGCTTTCCGGCGTCTCCTCCCGGGTGGTCAGCTCGGGATGGTAGAAAACCGCGGTGACGACGCCTTCCACCGAGGCACGCACGCCGAGATCACAGTCCTCCGTCAGGCAGGAGACGTCCCAGCCGCTCAGCCGGTCGAGAATCTCGCGCCGGATGAACACGGTGTTGCCACCGAGCGGGATGAAACGCGCCATCGCCTGATAGCGCAGCCGCGACATGAACCAGATGTAGTACTCCAGGCAGTTACGCGCCCGCCACCACGATGTGCCGCTGTTGGCCCAGTCGGCCAGGGCACGCAGCGGTCCGCCCGACTCCGGCCGCCGCCAGTGGGAGCCGCGGACGTTCATCAGCTGGACGCCGCCCTGGAAGATCCCGGTTTCCGGGTGATGCACGGCCAGTGTGTTGACGTAACTGAGCAGACCACGCGCGATCAGGGACTCCGCGTCGACAATTCCTATCAGCTCACCGTGGCAGTACTTTCGCGCGTCCTCGAGTGAAAGCGGTTTGCTCCGCATTGCGCTCCGGGGCGTCACGACCCTCACATTGGGGTATCGGTCCGCGAAGTCCTGCGCCACCTCACGGGTCTCCCGGTCGAGCTCGTCGTCCGACACGACGACGACGAGCTCGAAGAGATTCAGCGGATAGTCACCTGCCAGCACCTGGGTCAGGGTGCGCCCGAGAACGGGTTCCTGCCGCGCGGGCACAATCAGCGAGAAGGTGTACCTGGGTGGCGCCTGATCCTCCAGGTTCACATGATCGACCCGTTCGGGCACCTGCCAGCTGTACTGGGCCCGTACCAGCGTCAGGCCGGCAACCAACAGCATCACCAGCGACACCGCGGTCCACGTTCCAAGCGCCACCTCACCGCGATTGCGATACAGCGCCTGGGTCATGTCGACGAGCAACGGCAGGGCGGGCAGCAGAAGGCAGCCGCGCAGAATGCGAACGGACGGAGTTGTCACGGTGGCACCGAAGACGAACCAGGAACACGACAGCAGGTGCGCGGAAACCACCACGACGGCGCAGGCCAGGGCGGCCAGCAGATTACGCAGGCCGATCTGACCCATGACCGGGGGATTCACCGCAGCCTTCGTGAGTGCGGCGAACAGCAGCCAGCCCATCGATTCGGTCGAGATACGAACAAGGGCGAGCCAGACCCGGCTGCCTTCGTGCCCATGCCAGGTGAAGCCACGGTCCAGACCCCACAGCAGGAGCGTCGCGGCGGCCACCGAATATCCGTATCCGGACTGACCCCAGGTCCCGAAGAAGTAGCCGAAGAAAGCCATCAGCACGACCCGTGCGATAATGCTGATCCCACCGCCGACGGTGAAACGCAGCTGCCTTGGCATCCTCGTCAGGAAAGCGTGAAGCGACGGTGGCGTGGCAAGCGCCTGGTTGGGGTTCACTGATTCCTACCTGAGTGGTCGGTACAAACGGCCGGCGTCAACCGGACGGCAACGGCCCGAAACCGCGCGGGGCGGTCCGGCGTTCTCACGAGCGTTCTCACGAGGCGGCCAGCAGCCTCGGCAGGTCGGCCGCATAGTCGGCAACCGTGGAACTGGCGAAGTACAGGACACGTTGGATGTCGTCGACACCGTAGGCGGCGACCTGGGCCGCGTGTGCCACGGTGTACTGGCCGCCGGGTGCCTGCTGCGCCTGCGCGAGCGGCACGCCCACGGCCTGTTGCGCGGCGTCAATTTGTTCCGGCGAGCCGGTAAGCCCGACGAACGAGGAGTCGAACTGGTTGAGCCAGGTCCGCAGCACCCCGGCGGTGTCCCGCCCGGGGTCCGTGGTCACGAAGACGACCGTGAGCGCCGACCCGACATCGGTGCTCACCAGTTGTCTGGCGGCGGCGATGTCAGCCATGGTCGTCGGACAGACGTCCGGGCAGTTCGTGTAGCCGAAGAAAAGCAATGTGGCGCGGCCGGCGGTCTGCCTGGCAAAGTCGAAACTCCGCCCGGAGGTGTCCACAAGCGTGAACGACGGCCGCGGCCGGGAAACCTTCGGGACGGTGCCGTGCCAACCGCTGGTGGCTGTTGCGGTACCCGCTGACGGCCGTACGGACGAACCAGCGCCCGGGTGTGCCGGCTCGCCCGCGGCGCAGCCAGCACACCCGGCCAGGCAGAGCAATGCCACGGCAGCAATCCTGCGGAGGGCCGGCCTCACGGCGTCGGCCCGACCGGTGAATCGCAGGGCATATTCTTGGCCTTTCTGACGGCTGACCGGATCGAAACGGCAGAAGCGTGTTGACGACCACGGACCCGGGCCCGTGTCCGAGAGCCATCCGACGTGCGGACGGCGTGACGACGGCCTTTGTGCGTCCGGGGTTCCCAGCGGATCGGCTTCACTGATCCGTCAGGTCCGTCAGGTCCGTCAGGTCCGAGAAACCCACGAGATCTAATCGGCGCAGACCGTCGCACCACGAGGGGCGCTCCCGCCGGCGCCGGCAAGATGCTTGCTGTCCGTTCCCGTTACCTTGAGCGGTCCGAATCCGGCCTTCCGCAGGAAGTCACAGTCGACCGGACGACCGCCGGGAGCGACCTTCGGAACACAGACGTTCGTGTTGCCTCCGGCGTCCGCGTAGTTGTGGTCGCAGCCGTCCACCCACAATGTCGCGGGCGATGGCCTACCGTTCCCGTGCGGCTGGATCCTGCCACTGAGATCCTGGTTTCCGGGCCCGAGCGCGTGTTCGACCGCGACCGGCCGAACATCACCGCTGTCACCGGCCGGTGGGCCGAACACGCCGGCCACGCGAAGGCCGACGAGCAGGCCCACCGTGACGCATACAGCCGTCGCCGCGCTGAGAAGGATTCTCCGTCGGGTCATCCGACATGCACCCACTTCGCCACGGATGGCACTCCGTTCATATCCTGGACGAACATCATGTAGTAACCGGCCGGAATGATGTTCGGATTGCTCGGAACCGCCACACTGATATTCGTTCCGGTGCCTGTTATCGGCAGGTCGACACTGCGCTGGTTCGGGTCCGACTGATGGGTGACCGACGCCGGGCGGATCAGCGTGACACGGCCGATATTCCCGCTCACGGTCAGGTTCTGCGTCGAACCGAGGTCGACCTGGTCAGCGGCGGCGGTAATGGTCGGCCGCTGCCTCGACATGTACCAGGGAGAGTAGACCGAGATTCCCAGGTCAAATTCTCCGGTCGCCGGGTTGTTCCCGATCGACGCCACCCGGCCGTCCGGAAGGAGGAAGGACTCCGAGTGGTACATCCGGGCCAGCGGATCGGCCAGCATCGGCGTGAACGTGTTGGCGACCGGGTCGTACATCGACGCCTCGTGTACGGCGTACTCGGCGTAGTTGTGCTTCGCGCCGCCGGTCTCGAACACCTTTCCATCGGGCAGGATGACGGCGCTGACATACATCTTGGCCGCCGGCAGGTCCGGCCCGGCCGTCCACTGCGGATCCTCCTTGCGCAGGTCGATGATGTCCGTGTGATTGGTCGGGTCGAGGTCGCTGTAGGTGTTTCCACCGCCGAAGTCGGCCACCTTCTGGGCCTGGGCCGGTGGAAGCAGCACCGTGGCGCCCTGGTCCCGGAAGTCGATGTCCCGCAGACCCGGAACATCGGTGATCGTTCCAGTGGCGATATCGTAGATCTCCGACCCCGACGTGTTCGGCAACGCATTGCCGAAGGTGTGCGTACCGGCATAGAAGAGCCGGCCGTCCGCCATCAGCACCATATTCGGATAGAGACCCCAGTAGAAGTACGTCTGCGGTACCTCGTTGAAGGGTTTCCACTGGTTCTTCTTGGCGTCGAACATCTCGACGGCGACGTTTCCGGAGCCGTTCTCGTTGAGCCCCCCCGTCGCAAACACCGAACCGTTTCCGAGATTCACCAGGGAGGGGTACCAGTGCCCACCGCCCGGCGTGTCGTTCGTCTTGGTGTAGGTGTTCGTCATCGGGTCGAAGACATAGCTGATCGCCAGACCCTTGTAATTACTGGTCGGCGTCGGGTACTCGAGCGTTCCACCGGCGAGCAGAATCCGTCCGTCGGGGAGCTGGGTATGCCCGGCGCAGAAGAGGTCCTCCTGGGTGGGAACATCGGCGAACTCACCGGTCGACGGATTCCATACCTTCGAGACGAACTCGTTGTTCGCCGCCGCGTTTCCGTTGTTCCCGGAGCCGGCGACGAGCAGCACGTTTCCCGTGCGCAGCACGGTGGCGTGCACCGACCGGACCGGGGACTGGTAGGGCAGGACCTCCCAGGAGCCCTGACAGTCGCCCGTGCAGCCACCTGGTGGCGGCGGAGGTATCTCTCCGGGATCTCCACCACCGGTGTAGCCGGCACGTACCAGCCCGCCGCCACCACCCTGGTAATACTCGACGGTCACCTTGTGCGTTGCGGCGACGACGGTCCTGGTCGCCGTGAAGGTGGTCGGCCCCTGGTCCCGCCATTCGTCGATGACGAGGGCGTCGTCGAGGTAGATCCGGACCCCGTCGTCAGCCGTGGCGCTGAACGAGTATTCCCCGGATTCGAGACGGACGCTCCGGGACCAACGGACGGAATATCCAGACCCGCCGATTCCACCGATCCCCGGGCCGGTCTCCCCCCAGTCGAATCTGATGTCGTCGTCACAGCGTGAGTCGGCCGCCGGCCCCGCCAGCGTCGTGTTGGCGAAGTAGTCGCCGGTCCACTGCTCCGCCGCGCAGGTGACGGCCTTCGCCGGGTCAGGAGCGACGAGAACGACGGCGACCAGCTGAATGGACGCCATCGCAAGCAGTCCGGCCAGCGCACGACGCCGTCCGATCCGCCGACGCCGTCTTTCAGGCCCGGTCACGCTTCGACCTCGCCCACTGCTCCGGCAGCCGCCCCGCGGCTGTATCGGAAAGGATTACGCACCGGCCGCCGACACTCGCTGTAAATAATCCTGTCGACCAGTACGTAACGAACGGAAACGGCGATCGTCAGGGTCACGAGCGTGGCCGCCGGGACGCTTGTGTGCCATCGGTCGACAAACAGTCCGAGCAGCGGGAGCCGGATGACGAGGTCGAGGTTGTTCAGCAGCGCGAAAGGCAGGTACCGACGGATCCTGGACTGGCTGCCGCGTTCCCAGACCAGCAGGTCACAGCCGATGAAGTTCCAGAGTATGGCGAGCTGGGTGGCGACCACCGCGGCTGCCATGTAATGCATGCCGGCATGGTGCAGGAACGCGGTTCCGAAAATGTTGGGCAATGTCCCGGAGGCACCTACCAGGGCGAATCTCGCCGCCCTGGGCATCCGCAGCGAGAACAGCCGCCGGGCGAAACGGACTCCCTCCGACACCGACGCGTTCGACTCTCCGGCGTGCCGTTCACCGAAGACATAGCCGACCTCGACGACGCGCAGCCGGCCGGTTCGTACCAGCAGCTCAAGCAGGATCTTGTAGCCGTCCGGACGGAGCCGATCCAGATCCAACGCGGCAATCCGGACGAGGAAGAAGCCGCTCATCACGTCCGAGACACCGCGCAGCCGCAACGGGAAGGCAAGACGTGACAGCAGGTTCGCGCCGGAGGACACCAGCCGGCGGACTCCGTTGGCAAGTCCCGAGGCGCTCCCCCCGGTGACGTACCGGCTGCCGATGACGACGTCGACATCACCGCTGACCGCCGCGGCAAGGAGCTCGGGAACCACCTCGGGCGGATGCTGGAGGTCGCCGTCGAGAACGACGGCATAGTCGGCACGGCACAGCCGGATGCCTTCGGTGACGGCTCCCCCGAGTCCACCGGCCCGATAGGGCGCGGGCCGGTGATGGACCCGGACCCGCATCCGAACGGAATGACGAAGCGCCATGACGATCTCAGGTGTGTCGTCGTCGGAGTCATCCACGAAGATGACCTCACTGGGTAGACCGGCCAGCGCGGAATCAAGGCGGCGCAGGAGCGGCTCGATATTTGCGGCCTCGTTCCGGGTCGGTACCACCACCGACACGACTACTTGTTCGTCCGGCCGGTAACCGGAAAAAGATGTGGTGTGCGTGGTCGAAAGCACCGTCGAGGAAGCTCGCGGCCGCGGCACCAGATCTGCCAGATAGGCGTCGAATATACGCTCGTCAGGCACACTCATCCGCTGATCTCCCCTGGTTCGCAGACGGCGGCCGCCGCGGCCGGCCGCTGCGTACACGAGTTGCCGTGACCGGGGTTCCCGGTCCGACATATGAACTGTTGGTGCGGCCTCTTTCTGACAGATGCTGTCCAGTCGGCCGAAGGGTGCGCAATCATTCTCTTTTCGCGCTCGGGGTTCCTGCCGGATCGGCGGAACCGATCCGGCAGGTCCGGCAGGCCGGAGATCCCCGGAAAACCGGAGGCCTAAGGGCGGCGCGATTATTTTTCTCCCGCGCCCGGGTTTTCCGCCGGACGGGAGAATCTGCCGTGAGCGCCTGCGTGAAAGAAGGTGGACCACGCGGGCTCGACCCGCGTGGAAACCGTCCCGAAGGGCGGGGACAGGAACGCGGCGGACCGGGTCCGCGGAACTTCAGTCCATCGGCTCGGTCACGACATGAGGACGGAGAAACAAATTAGGAATACGACCCCCCGGATCCACTCCGGTAACGCAAATTGTGTCGGTGTGGAGCGAACGTATCAGGAGTCGATCGAGACCTGGGTCGGCCACCGGTGTGACGCGCACGTATCGGGTGGGTCTCAGCACCGGCGAACGCGACGCAAAAATCGCCGAAACTACTCTCGGTCGTTGGTCGACGTGCGGAAACTACCGGCAGTAATCGGCCCTGTTTCCCTTAACCGCATACCGATTACAAGCTATGAACCGTGCCACAGCCGGCGCCGGTGGGCCCATTTCGAGCTTTCGCCGTACCCGAGCCACCCGAAATACCCCGCAAGAGCACCGGACCATGACGGATTCACGACAACCTTACCCGGTCGAGACCGTCCTCCAGGAATGCCGCCATAGGCCCGACCGGATCGACGAGCCACCGCTCCGGTGGCTGCCCGAGCCTGCCGGCGCCACGAGGAGAGCCGTGGTCGGGCAGCCCCTGGCCGCTGAACAGACCACGGTCGGCCATCCAGGTGGCGAACTCCGGGGCCGGGTGCAGCCCGAAAAGGTCCCGTACTCCGATCGCGTCACCGACACCCGTCGACCGCTGGCTGGTCACCTGGCCGGTGACGGTGTGGCCGGAGGGCACGCCAGCCACGTGGTTACAGCCGGCGGCAGCCAGCAGCATCAGCAGATCGTCACCGGTGTTCTGGCCGCTGTCGACACGACTGGTATAGAAGACGTCACACCCCATCGGCAGTCCGAGCAGCTTGCCGACAAAGTGATCCTCCAGCCCGGCCCGGATGACCTGTCGGGAATCGGACAGATAGTCCGCTCCACCGAATCCGACCACGGAGTTCACCAGAAAGGGGTCGAAGGCGCGGGCGACACCATACGCCCGCGCGGAAATCGTGAGCTGATCCAGACCGTGATGCGCCTCGACCGAAAACGCGCTGCCCTGCCCGACCGCGAAGTACATCACCTGGTCACCGACGAAGTCACCGGCACGGTCACGATGGTGGTCGAGAACAGCCTGCCGGCCGGCGTCCAGGAGATCCCAGTTCACCCCGAACGCCCGGTTCGCGCTCTCCGTCCCCCCGATCCACCCGAACAGCAGGTCGAGGGGAGCACCCGCCTCCATCGCGGCGAGCTGGGTGACGACGTGCCCGAGAACGCAAGTCTGGGTCGGTACGCCGAGCTGCCTGACAAGCGAGCCGAGCCCACGTAGGGTCCGCTCGACCTGGGCACCGGACTCCATGGACGCGTTCACCTCGATCACGGCGTCGCCGCATCCGGACATCAGACCGTCCAACGCCGGCAGCAGGATGCCTTCGAGGTCGTCCATCGGATGGTTCGAGCGGACATGAACACCGAACACGCCTGTCTCACCCATCGTGCTTCGACAACGGGTGACCGTCCGCAGCGGTTTCGCGGCGGTGACCAGCTCCTTGTCACTCATGATTTTCGCGACCGCCGCAGCCATCTCCGGCGTTATTCCGCCGGCCAGGCCGGAATGCCACCGCACGGGAAAGTCCGTCCGCAGCACCAGATCGCGGAACTCGCCGACGGTCAGGGACGACATGGCACTGAAACAATCCACGTCGTGGATGCTGACAATCAGATCGGTGACGGCGTCGTCGATCAGCGGCGTCGCGGCGATCTCCGACAATCGGACGTCGGCGAGCGCGCTTCTGGCCGCTACCCGTTCGGCCGTCGAGTACGCGGCGAGGCCCGCCATCCGATCACCGGACTTCTCCTCGCCCGCCTTGGCGAGCAGCTCCGCCAGATCCGCGAACACGTACCGCTCACCATGCACGACCGAATGGAAACCCACGGTCCACCTCTCTATGCCGGCCCCGGGTTACGACCACTACTCCCGGCTTCGGGAGCATCGCACGACTGCTGACAGCCGATGACGACAGCCGTGTGCCAGACCGCTGACGGCCCGTGACATCAGCCCCGATCTTCGGCATCCCCGGCCCAGACAACGGCGCCCAGCAGGGCGTCGACGTCACTCGCGGTAGCGTCCGGGTTGAGCAACGTCAGCTTGAGGTGGACCGACCGGTCCGGCCCGAACTCGGTACGTCCCACGACGGCCCGGCCGGACTCCAGCAGCCGCCGCCGCAACCGGGCGTTGATCCCGTCAACGTCGACGGTACCGGTGGCGGTGCCGGCAGTGGTGCCGGTGGCGGTGGCAACTGGCAGATACCGGAAGACAACCGTGCTCAGGGTCACCGGTGCGGCCAGTTCCAGGCGTGGGTGGGCGCTGATCCGCGTGGCGGCGTGGCAGGCCAGGTCATGGCAGGCGTCCACGAGCCTGCCGAGCCCATGGCGTCCCAATGCCCGGAAAGTGACGGCAATCTTGAAGGCGTCGGCGCGCCGACTCGTGCGCAGCGACCGTCCGAGCAGGCTCGGATAGCCGGCCAGCGCATCGTCGGTCGCGTTGAGGTAGGCGACCTCGTGCTCCAGGGTCGCCCACCTGCCTGCGTCGCGCGTGAGCAGGACCCCGGCCGCTATGGGCTGCCAGCCCAGCTTGTGCAGGTCGAGGGCAACCGAGTCCGCCTCGGCGATCCCGTCGAGCAGGGGCGCGAGCCGGTCCGACAGCAGCGCCCCGCCGCCGTAGGCCGCATCCACATGCACCCAGGCGCCGTGCGCGCGGGCCACCTCCGTCACCGCCCGCAGCGGATCGAACGCGCCGATGTCGGTCGTCCCGGCGGTCGCAACGACCACTGGAGCGAACCTCCGACCGGCGCGGTCGGCGCTGCGCCGAGCGCGCGAGATCGCAACCTCCAGACTGGACGGGTCGAGCCGGTGCGTACCGTCGGTTGCGACCGGCACCACCGCGTCGGGGTCCAGACCGAGCACCGCCGCGGCCCGTCCGATCGAGAAATGCGCGGCAGACGAACAGAACACCCGTACGGC
>NZ_CAAAFT010000489.1:71008-74300 GCF_900634765.1 Candidatus Protofrankia californiensis
GCGGGACGACCCGGCAGGCCCGCGGCCGGCGCGGCGGTGGTCAGTACGGAGAGGTTGTCGCGGGCCAGCATCAGCGCGGTGAGGTTGGATGCCGTACCACCGGTGGTGATCGCTCCACCGGCCGCAACGGGATCGAACCCGACCAGCCCGGCGAGCGCGGCGACGACCTCGGTCTCCATGGCCGTAGCCGCGGGCGCCTGGTCCCACGAGTCCAGGGACGGGTTCAGCGCGGAGACCACGAGGTCGGCGGCAACGGCCACGGCAAGCGGCGGGCAGTGCAGATGGGCGGCGCAGGCCGGATCGGCCGGGTCGGCCGCCCCCTGCGCAAGCATGCGGGTGAGCCCGGACAAGGCGGCGTGCGTCCCGACGCCCTCGGCGGGAAGCGCCCAGGGCCCCTGGGCGGGAAGCTCCCGAGAGTTCTCGGCGGAAGGCACCCCGGGGGGGCCGGCTGCCTGGTCGGACAGCTCCTGGTCGGGCGGGCGCCCGGAACGTCCCCCGAGCGCCCCGGGGACTTGGGCCTCCCGGACCTCCCGGATCGACTCCGGCGACCGGGGAGGAACCCCGGATCCGGCAGGAACCCCGGCCGCGAAAGAAACATGATCGTGTCGCCTTTGGCCCTCCAGCACGTCATGGACCCACCGGCTCACGCCTGCCGGACCACCAGGTGGCAGGGGACCGCCACGGGCCGAGGTCCCGGCCGCAAGCCCGTCCAGGGCGATGGCCACCAGTGACCGCAGCCGGTCGATTCCGCCGGCACCACCGGCCAGCCCGGCGTCGACCGGCCCCGCGCCGGCCGGTCCCGCGCCGGCTGAAGCGGTGGGCGAACGGCCGTCCCCGGGCGGGGCGGTCACCGCGGCGCCCAGACGGTGCCGGCACGGTGACCAGCGCCGGGACGCTTCGCGTACCCGGGATGCCCATGACCGCGACACAACGGTTCCGGCGCGACACATCCCACTGTCACGGTCGGCGAGTTGACGCGACACATGAACTTAGGTTTACCTAAACGCATGCGCCATTCCAACGACGGACCGGCGAAACCCACGGCGTTCCCCGTCCCCGACGCGATCCACGACCACACCCGCAACCACGTAAACAGCGGCGACCCCGTCGACACCGCGAACCGCCGCCGCACCGGCGACCACGTCCGGGCCCGCCCGGTGCCGTCGAGTCGGCAACCCGCGACAACCACCGTCCACCCGCCCCCCGTCCACCCGTCGTCGGAATCGGTTCCGCCCGTCCAACCTATGATCATTGTAGGGTCCGGTATCCCGGATCCGCCGCACCGACGCGGCACCATCGCCGTGCCGACGCCCGCCGGACAGTTCCGGTGAGGACCTGCTACCAGCACATTCCGCTGGCTGGAGACCACCCGGCGCAGATGGTGGGGAACCACCCATCGCGGGCCGTACCGGCGCAGGCCCGTCCGCTGCTGGCAGGAACGCTCGAAGCCGTCGCGGCAGTGCTCGACGGGCAGTCAGGGCATGTCGGCCATCCCGGCCGCGCCGCCACCGGCTGGCTGCACTGCGCCGACCTGCTCGCCGACGGCAGGCTCGACCGGGAGCTGCAGGCGATGTCCGACGCGTACGGGTACAGCCGGGAGGTCTCGGCCACCCACTTCCTGAGCGCCTATGTCAGTGGCGTGGCAGGACTCGCCATCGCGGCGTACATGGTGCACAGCCGGGTACCGGACGTGTGCGCACACGACATGTCCCTGCACGTCGCGCCCGGCGGATGGTTCGACGCCACGGCTTTTCATTCCGAGCGTGTGACCATGCTCACGGACGATCCGGCACTCCTTGTGACGGTCGTGCCGGCGACGGACGATCGCCGGCACGACCCGGTGAGCGACCGGATGACCGACCGGATGATCGACGTGGTTGCCGATCGGGACGCCCTGCGGCAGCGGCTGGTGACTGCTCTGGTGGGGCATCTCGAGCCACTTGTCGTGACCCTGCGAGCGCAGGCACGCCTGGGCCTGTCCGCATTGTGGGGCATGGTGGCCGCGCAGTGCGGCCGGACGTTCCTGCTGACCGAACGGGTGACCCGGGATCCGGACATCGGACGGGCAGAGGCGGACGCCTTCTTCGCCCTCGCCAGTCCACCGATGCGGGCCCGCCCCGCGTGGTTCGAGTTCACTCATCGTGGCCGCCGGCAGACGGCGATGCGTCGGGGTTCGTGCTGCCTCGCCCACCGGATGACCTCTCAATACTGCACAACGTGCCCGTTCACGCCTGATTCGGAACGTGAACTGCGTCTGCGCGCGTGGATAGACACGCAAGGCGACGGCGGACTGGCGATCGGATAACGGTGATCGGATAACAACATGGCAGCCGAGGGACCGGGGACTCCGACAGCGCGAAAAATATGATCGCCTTTGGCCCCATGGCGGCCGAGAGACCTGGGCCAACCAGCATGTTCTCGTCTTTCCGTCGAGAGACGGCGGTAACTGTATGACCCCCCCGTCCAGAACGAATCGTTTACTGATTTTACGATTACTCTGAGTAGTATTTCATTCCCTGCACAGCGACTGGGCGCCGGAGCGCGATAGTCATTACTTTTCGCGACCACACGGTAGGCGGCCGGAGCCGTGACACGGGCCGCCCCCAGCGGCCGCCCGCCGTTGACGAGGAGGTTGCCCGCTCACCCCTGGCGGGTGGACGCCTCCTCCGGTGACCGCGAGATTTCGTTCTGCTCTCGGCGGAACAGCGGGACGGAATCGGCCCTGGTCGGCCACCGTTGTTTCAGGCGTCTTCGCTGGTGGACCGGCTACCCCGGTCGGTCCGCCGTCCACGACGAAGAGGGCGGGGCCGGCGGGTAGGTTTCCGTTCGATGCGTGAGGACATGCCTCGGCGGAGCTAGCATGCGGATACCGGCTGCCGTGTGGTCGGTCGCACCGCTCGAAGGAGCGCACATGTTCGAGAGATTCACCGACCGGGCACGTCGGGTCGTCGTCCTGGCTCAGGAAGAAGCCAGGATGCTCAACCACAACTACATCGGGACCGAGCACATCCTGCTCGGGCTGATCCACGAGGGCGAGGGTGTCGCCGCCAAGGCGTTGGAGTCCTTGGGCATCTCCCTCGAGGGTGTTCGGTCACAGGTCGAGGAGATCATCGGGCAGGGGCAACAGGCCCCGAGCGGACACATCCCGTTCACTCCGCGCGCCAAGAAGGTGCTGGAGCTGTCCCTGCGGGAGGCCCTGCAGCTCGGCCACAACTACATCGGGACCGAGCACATCCTGCTCGGGCTGATCCGCGAGGGCGAGGGCGTGGCCGCCCAGGTCCTGGTCAAGCTC
>NZ_CAAAFT010000489.1:74325-81436 GCF_900634765.1 Candidatus Protofrankia californiensis
ACCGAGCACATCCTGCTCGGGCTGATCCGCGAGGGCGAGGGCGTGGCCGCCCAGGTCCTGGTCAAGCTCGGTGCCGACCTGAACCGGGTCCGCCAGCAGGTCATCCAGCTGCTGAGCGGTTACCAGGGCAAAGGCGACCCGGCGACCGCCGGCGCGCCGTCGGAGGGCACCCCGTCGACCTCGCTCGTGCTCGACCAGTTCGGCCGCAACCTCACCGCGGCGGCGCGCGAGTCCAAGCTCGACCCGGTGATCGGGCGCGAGAAGGAGATCGAGCGCGTCATGCAGGTGCTGTCGCGCCGGACCAAGAACAACCCGGTCCTGATCGGGGAACCCGGCGTCGGCAAGACCGCCGTGGTCGAGGGGCTGGCCCAGGCGATCGTCAAGGGCGAGGTGCCCGAGACGCTCAAGGACAAGCAGCTGTACACGCTCGACCTCGGTGCGCTGGTCGCCGGCTCCCGCTACCGCGGTGACTTCGAGGAGCGGCTGAAGAAGGTCCTCAAGGAGATCCGCACCCGCGGTGACATCATCCTGTTCATCGACGAGCTGCACACGCTCGTCGGCGCGGGTGCCGCCGAGGGCGCGATCGACGCCGCGTCCATCCTCAAGCCGATGCTGGCCCGTGGCGAGCTGCAGACGATCGGCGCGACCACCCTCGACGAGTACCGCAAGCACCTGGAGAAGGACGCCGCCCTGGAGCGGCGCTTCCAGCCCATCCAGGTCGCGGAGCCGTCGGTGGCGCACACCATCGAGATCCTCAAGGGCCTGCGGGACCGCTACGAGGCGCACCACCGTGTTTCGATCACCGACGCGGCCCTGGTCGCGGCGGCATCCCTTGCCGACCGTTACATCTCCGACCGTTTCCTGCCGGACAAGGCGATCGACCTCATCGACGAGGCCGGGTCCCGGATGCGCATCCGCCGGATGACCGCCCCGCCGGACCTGCGCGAGTTCGACGAGCGCATCGCGAACGTCCGCCGGGACAAGGAGTCCGCGATCGACGCGCAGGACTTCGAGAAGGCCGCCTCCCTGCGTGATCGGGAGAAGACCCTGCTGGCCGAGAAGGCCAAGCGGGAGAAGGAGTGGAAGGCCGGCGACATGGACGTCGTCGCCGAGGTGGGGGACGAGGAGATCGCCGAGGTTCTGGCGATCTGGACCGGTATCCCGGTGTTCAAGCTCACCGAGGAGGAGACCGCCCGTCTGCTGCGCATGGAGGACGAGCTGCACCGCCGCGTCATCGGCCAGCAGCAGGCGATCAAGGCTGTCTCCCAGGCGATCCGGCGTACCCGGGCGGGCCTGAAGGACCCCAAGCGTCCCGGTGGGTCGTTCATCTTCGCCGGCCCCTCCGGTGTCGGCAAGACCGAGCTGTCCAAGACGCTGGCGGAGTTCCTGTTCGGTGACGAGGACTCGCTGATCCAGCTCGACATGTCCGAGTACATGGAGAAGCACACGGTCTCGCGGCTGGTGGGCTCCCCGCCCGGCTACGTCGGCTACGAGGAGGGCGGCCAGCTCACCGAGCGGGTGCGGCGCAAGCCGTTCTCGGTTGTCCTGTTCGACGAGGTCGAGAAGGCGCACCCGGACGTGTTCAACACCCTCCTGCAGATCCTGGAGGACGGCCGGCTGACCGACTCGCAGGGTCGGCTGGTCGACTTCAAGAACACCATTCTGATCATGACCTCGAACCTGGGCACGCGGGACATCTCCAAGGGGCCGGGTATCGGGTTCGCGACGGGCGCCGGCGCCATCGACTACGAGCGGATGAAGGCGAAGGTCCAGGACGAGCTCAAGCAGCACTTCCGGCCCGAGTTCCTCAACCGGATCGACGACATCATCGTCTTCCACCAGCTGTCCGAGAACGAGATCATCCAGATCGTCGACCTCATGCTGGCCCGGGTGGACGTCCAGTTGAAGAACAAGGACATGGCGCTCGAGCTCACGCCGGCGGCGAAGGCACTGCTGGCCAAGAAAGGCTACGACCCGGTGCTGGGGGCCCGGCCGCTGCGCCGGACAATCCAGCGGGAGATCGAGGACGTCCTGTCCGAGAAGATCCTGTACGGGACGCTCAAGCCGGGCGAGATCGTGGTCGGCGACGTCGAGGGCGAGGGCGAGGAGGCGAAGTTCGTCTTCCGCGGCGAGCCGAAGCCCACTCAGGTCCCCGACGCTCCCCCGATCGACCTCGCCAAGTCCAGCGAGTAGGAGAGCGACAGGTCGGCTACGAAGGGGCGGTTCCGCTGCGGCGGGGCCGCCCCTTCGCTGTGGCGGAGCGCTTGCGAAGTCACCCCTTCGCCACCCGGGACCGTCCCGAACCGTCCAAAGCCGCACGGAGCTGTTCGAAGCGGTCCAAAGTGGTCCGGAGCCGTCCGGATCGGTCCGGCCATGTGGTCGCTGTCAGCAGTGAGGAGATCCGTTGGTCCTGCGTGCGGGAACACCCGTCGAACACCTCCATCTGACGTTCGGGCCGGACCCGGCCGTGTCGATGGCCGTGTCGTGGACGACGCCGCGGATGGTGCGGCGCCCACGGGTACGGTTCGGGAACGCGCCCGGGGGTCTCGACCGCGAGGTGCACGCTGTCACCCGCGTCTACACCGACGCCGTCACCGGCGAAGATGTGATCAATCACCACGCCCTGCTCACCGGGCTCGAGCCGGACTCCCGGTACCTCTACGAGGTGATCCACGACCGGATCGCCCGCACCGACGGCGGAACCCTGCGGACCGCGCCGCGCGGCCGGGCACCGTTCACCTTCACCTGTTTCGGCGACCACGGAACATCGGCGTCCTACGATCCGTTCGGCACACCGGCGTCCAGGAACGCCGTGACCGGCGTTGAACACGTCGGTTCGCTGTTCACCCTGGTCGCCGGTGACCTGTCGTACGCGAACCAGCGGCGCAATCCACCGCGGGCGTGGTCCGACTGGTTCAACATGATCAGCAGATCCGCGCGGCACCATCCGTGGATGCCCGCCGCCGGCAACCACGAGATCGAACGCGGGAACGGCCCGCTGGGCCTGACCGCCTACCAGAGCCGCTTCCTGCTGCCCGGAAACGCCACGGACTCCGACGAACCGGGCACGAACGGCACGCCAGCAGACCTGCTGGGCCTGTGGTACGCCTTCACGGTCGCGAACGCACGCTTCGTCGTCCTGCAGAACGACGACGTCTGCTACCAGGACGCGGGCACGGTGTACATCCGCGGTTACAGCGGCGGGCGGCAGCGGGCATGGCTGGAACGGACGCTGCGCCAGGCACGAGCCGACCCGGACATCGACTGGATCATCGTCTGCATGCATCAGACGGCCGTATCCAGCGCGGAACATCACAACGGTGCCGATCTCGGTATCCGGGAGCAGTGGCTACCGCTGTTCGACGCGTTCGGGGTCGATCTCGTCCTGTGTGGACACGAACACCACTACGAGCGGACGCATCCGCTGCGCGGAGTGGTCGAAGGATCGGCGGTGCTCACCCCGCATCCCGTCTCGACCGGAGAAGGTGTCGACAACGGGGTCAACGGGACGGTTGGCAACAGCGTCGACAGAGAAATTGACAAGGACGTCAGCAGGGATATCGGTGGTGATACTGACAGGGACGTGGCCAGAGACGTCGACACCGACGTCGTGGACACGTCATACGGGACGGTCCACATGATCCTGGGTACGGGAGGCTCCTCCTCACCGTCGGCCGGCAAGCTGCTCGACCCGCCTGCCGGTCGCGTGATCGTCGGTGTGGAACCGCGGGACTCCGACCCCACCCGGTTCCGCTCGGTCCACGCCCTTGAGCCGGCGCCGTGGCTGGCCCTGCGGGCGCCGGAGCACCCGTACGCGTTCGCGGGCTTCGAAGTCGATCCGGGCGAGGTGGGAGGGGTGACCCGCATCCGGGTGACCGTGTACGACCACTCGACCCCCACCCCCCTGCCCTTCGACACGTTCATGCTGGTCAGACCCTGTGCAGCCAGCGCCGACCGGACCGGTGACACGAGCAGCGGAGGCAGCATCGGGAGTTCTCCCCTGCCCGCTTGTGACCCTCCTGCGCCGGTGCGTACACCGGAACAGTAGGTCGAACAGGACATGTGTGAGATCGTGGCAGGGTGGGGGCGGTGGTGTGGCTGGTACGGCATGGCCAGAGCGAGTCGAACGCGGGCGCGCCCTGCGCGCTCCCCGGGGAATCCCCGCTGACCACCACCGGGTGGGCCCAGGCCCGTCTGGTCGCCACGGCCATGACCGAGCAGCCAACGATGATCGTTACGTCGAGATACCTGCGGGCCCGCCAGACGGCGATACCGGCCACCCAGCGCTTCCCGGCGGCACCCCTTACCGAGTGGCCGGTCGAGGAGTTCACCTACCTCGGTAGCCTCCACGGCCGGCTCATGACCAACGAGGAGCGCCGGCCGTGGGCCCGGGCCTACTGGACGGCGGCCGATCCCTATGCCGTACAGAGTCCGCACAGCGAATCATTCGCGGATATGATCGCCCGAGCGGACGCTTTCGTCCGGCGCGTCCGGGAATTACCGGCCGGATTTTTCCTGGTCTGTACCCATGGTGTGTTCATGACCGCCGTCGCCTGGACGCTGAGTGAGTCCCGATCTCATGCCGTCATGGACATGCGCGCTTTCCTCGACTTCCAGAAGTCACTCCGGATCACCAACGGATCAATCATCCGGCTGAATCCATGGTCAAGAATGACCGTCACCGCCCGGGACACGGCCGTCGACCACCTTCCGGCCCACCTCGTCACCAGGTGACAGCATCCCAGGTGACGGCATCGCAGATCACGGCATTCGCGAAGCAGCATCCTCAGGCGGGATCCCCAGGTCACGGCGTCCCCAGGTGGTGATATCCCCGGGCGGCGGTGCAGCCCTTCGGGACCGTCCCGAATGCTCGGATGGCCGGTGCGCCCAGCGTCGCCACACCGGCAGTCGTCAAAAAACCACAACCGTCAACCTCAATAGCATCAACACCCGGTCGACCGTTGAGTTTATTGCGCGACCGGAGGATATCGGGGGTTCAACGCAATCCTGAGGTACTTGTTCCGTCACGGGGCCTGTCGTACGCTGCACGCGCGGCAGTCGTCCGATGGTTTTGTCCAAACGGAATATTTTGGCACACCCGCCGGCGGTCGTCGCGACCGTCAAACGATGCATCAGCTCCTGCAGGGATCAACGATTATTGCCCGACGTGTCATCCGGACGGATGAAGGAAGACACTTCCCTGCATCGACGCTTGAGGAGGCCGGGCGTTGAGAGAACCCAGCAGTGTGCTCGGGCGGTCACGCGCGAGCCGGGAACTGGCGTCCCGGCGGCCTCGACGCGGCACGGCCGCCACCGCCGTCGCCACGGGTTTCGTTCACAACGGGATCACACCAGCCGCCGACACCGTGCAATGGACGCTCCAACGTCTGTGGGCTCCGGGTGGGCTTGCCGCCGCACTGGAGGAGGTCACCAGCCGCGGGCAGCAGTTCGTGCTCCCCAGTCTCACCGGCACGGCACTCGCCGCGGTCGTCCACCAGTGGCTCGTCGCCACCCCGGCCCGGTCCGTCGCGGTGCTGGGCGGCAGGCAGGTCCGCGACGCCCTCGTCGCCGGATTCGAGCAGCGCGTCGACTCGCTGCGGCGGATGGACGACGTTCTCGGCGGGGAGGACGTCCACGGGCTCGCTGTGTCGGAACTGCGGGTGATCGTCCGCCTGCTGCGTACCGGCGCATACAGCCAGGACCACCACGCCCGGCTGCACGCCGTCGCAGCGGAGCTCGCGCGGCTCGCGGGCTGGGCGGCGTTCGACAGCGGCCGGCACCAGGTGGCCCAGCAGTACTGGGTGGTGGCGTTGCGCGTCGCCCACGAGGCCGGTCAGCCGGCGATCGGCGCCAACATCCTGCGTTGCATGGCGGAGCAGGCCGTGCGCTTCGGCGACCCCGCCGACGCCGTCACCCTGCTGCAGGCGGCACGCGTGGGCGCCGCGGACGCCCTCACCGCCACCGAGAAGGCCATCATCGCCGGCTCGCTGGCCGTCGCCCACTCCCAGCTCGGCGACACCCACTCGGTGCACGCCGAGGTCACCGAGGCGTTGGCCCAGATCGAGCGGGCTGATCCGGCGATGGACCCGGAGTACGTCTATTGGTGCTCCCGTTCAGTGATCGAGTACTACGCCGGCAAGGCGCTGCTGTGTGCCGGTGACATCGCAGCGGCCGTCGGGTACCTCAGCCGTTCGGTTGATCAGCTCGACGCCGCCGCCTACCCTCGGGAACTGGTTCACCACAGCGTCTGGCTCGGCGTCGCCAAAGTCGACGCGGGTGATGTCGAACAGGCCGTGAGCCTCGGCTATCAGGCGGTCGAGCTCGCCACTCGGGTCTCGTCCGAGAACGCCAGGGTGGACGTACTGACGCTGTGCGGCGCAATCGAGATGGCCGGGCATCCGGGCGCGGCCGCGCTCGCCGACCATGCCCGCACCGCCCTGCGCGCCGGGACCGCGGCAGGCGTGAAACCATGACTATCGACCATGCCCGACCGCCGATCACGCCGCGTCCGCTGCCAACTACCATGAGCGGGACGTTTTCAGCCCCGTGACGCCGCCTCCGTAGTTGCCGGAAGCTGTTGCCGGCGGGATCATACCGGACGAGCAGACGCCGTCGTTGTGACACATCGTCGACACTGTTCGTCAGGGCCGATCGGACAGCATCGGTCACGCCTGTCGATATTGCGACACATCCATCAGCTGATCTGCATGGATGTCATTGGGTGGGTACAGGGGACGTCGGCGCCGACGTCCGCTAGCGTGATCGGAACACCCGCACGTGGGGGACGGAGGCCATGGACAATCCGGTGCTACCCATCACGCTGATAGTGGTGCTCCTGATCGGCGCGATTCTCTTTATCGTAGCCTCCAGCCGCAACCAACATCATTTCGGTCCGGGTTCCGGCCCGAAGTCGGGGCCGCGACGCTCCCCCGAGGCGACAGTGCCCGTGACGCGTCCAGGACAACGTCGGCGCCGACGCCAGCGCCAGGGAATCCTCGCGACGCTACGACGCTCGACCGCTACCTCCCGGGAGCGGACCCGCAGGACCGGTGCTGACGATCCGCCCGACTCGGCCGACTCGGCCGACTCGGCCGACTCGGCCGCCCCGCTC
>NZ_CAAAFT010000490.1:0-3168 GCF_900634765.1 Candidatus Protofrankia californiensis
ACGGTGTGCCCGCCGTACCACTGGTCGTCCCACAGCACCGCGCCACCGTGCTTGAACAACCACACGCGATATTCCTGTGCGGGGGTGTCCGGGCCGGTGAGCCCGAGCGCCAACGACATCCCGCACAGGGCCGCGGTGATCAACCATGGTTGGCGCCGCAGCAGGGCGGCAACGGCAAGGACGGCCCGAAGAAGCACGTTGCACAGCTTCGGGAAGGCGCCGCGGGACCCCGCTACGGCGCCGCCGGACCCCGGGAAAACGCTGGCGGACCCCGGACGGACCGCCGGAGAGGAGATCGTTTCTGGTGCTGTGGGTTCAGGTGGCACGCTTTCGCGCTGCGTGGCGGCCCGCCGCACAATGTGACGTGGTCCCGCCTCACGCGGGACGTCGCGACGCGGGACGGCCCGACGCGGTCCCACATGACGCAGAACGGTGCCGAGCAGACCCACCCGACACCTCCCTGTGCCAGACCTCCACGAACCAGCTGACCGGGAGTACCCGGTCAGCGCCGGTCCGGACCCCCGACAACGGCCTCGACAGGTGGAAACGAAGACCCCGTCCGCGGTTCTTTCCGCGGTTGGGCCTGTTTCACATACCTGTCGTGTGGCCGACTGTCGTAGGCACCGTCGCGGCGGTCACCGCCGTCCTTGCCGAAGCCAGGCTCGGACCGCGTAACCCGGACACTCTCAATCCCTCATCCTGGTGGGGGATTCTCCCATCAGGGCCACCGCCGGCGGTCACGCGGGGCTGGCTCGCGGCGATCGCAGCCGTTGCCGTGCTCACCCTGTGCCTCTGCTGGTATGCCCTCGTCCGTTCGATCGCCCATTCGATCGTCCACACGACCGGCAGTGCAACAGATGCATCGGGTACGTCAGGTGTGTCCCCCGGCGGATCCGGGCGTACCCGCCGGCCCGCACGGCTCGCCACGACCCGCGTCACCGCCGCCTGGGTGGTCGTCACCTCCCTCGGGTGGAATCTGCCGTTCGCACTCGGCCCGCCGTTGTTCAGCCGGGACGTCTACGCCTATGCGGGCCAGGGCGAACTCGCCCGGCATGGGCTCGATCCGGCGACGCACGGCATCTCGGCGCTGCGCACGCTGGGCCACCGGATGGATCCGTTCGTGCTCGCGGTCGACCCGCGCTGGCGTGATACCCATGCCCCCTACGGAAGTACGGCCGTGTTCGTCGAGAAGGCGGTCGCCGCGGCCGGCGAGGCATTGTCCGGTACCGGACCGCTCGGCGCCGTCATCGTGCTGCGGCTCGTCGCCGTGCTCTCGGTCGTGGCACTCGTCGCGCTCACCCTGCGGCTGCTTCCCGGACGCGGGGACTCCCAGCGGATCGCCCTGGTGCTCGCGCTGCTGGCCGCAAACCCCGTCACCGCCGTCCACCTGGTCGGCGGGGCACACCTGGACGCCCTGGCCGCCACGCTGACGGTCGCGGCGCTGGTCGTCGAGCGGCAACGGTCAGACCGACAGCGGACGGACCGGAACCGGCAACGATCGGACCAGGAGCAGCCGGGCCACGGGCGCCCGCATCAGTCACGTTGGTCATGTTGGTCGCTGCGGTCAGGCGCACTGCGCTGCGGTGGGGTCGCGCTCGCCTGCCTCGCTGGGACGGTCAAGGCCACCGCGTTTCTCGCTCTTGCCGTGGTCGTCCTCGTCCACCTGCTCGAACGCGTCACCGCCAGCCACGGCGGCAACGGTGACAGGAGCCGCGACGGGAACGGTGATGGGAGCGGCAAGGCGTCCACACGGCGCCGCGCGATGGTTGCCGCCGGCGCCGGGACCCTCATTTTCGATCTTTCGGTGGCAGTGGTGACAATGACGCTGAGCATGGTCGCGGCCGGCTTCGGTCCTACCTGGATCGGCGCGCTGTCCACCTCCGGGCAGTCGCAGACCGGCATCGCCCCCGCCTCGCTGCTCGCCCACCTGATCCGGCTGCCACTGGGTCTGCTGGGTGCCGGCGATCAGACCCAGACGGCCCTCGCCGTCAGCCGGGCGTTGTCGCTGGCCGTTGCCGCGGCGGTCGTCGCCCAGCTCCTCCGGCGAGCCTGGCGCAGGCCGTCGGTCCCGCAGCCGTACGCGCAGGCGTCGGCGCAACGACCCACGCCGGACGACATCGCCCCGGACGACGTCGTCATCGCCGGTGTCGGGGGGATGGCGGTGGCCCTGGGCACTCCGGTCGTCTACCCGTGGTATCTGGCGCCGGCTGTCCCGGCGCTCGCGGTCATGGCTGCCACCGGCGGATCCCCGGTGGTGCGCCGGCTGGTAGTCGTCACGTCGGTGGTGCTGTGCGTGACGTCACTGGCGTCACTGGCCCCGACGTGGACCCTGCTGGGTCGAGCGGCTCCGCCCGCCTCCGTGACCATGACCGTGGCCACGGTTGTCGGGGCTGTCGCTGTGGGTGTAGCAGCGCTGGCTGTGACGTCCGCAAGACCTCGCGGACGGCGACCCAGCAGACGATGACCAGCAGGAGGTTGCGCACCACCAGGAGCAGGCTCGCGACGACCCGTCCCGCGAGAACATCGTCATAACGAATGGGGTAGACCACGAGCGAGATCAGGCAGATCACCGGCAGTCCTACGGTGATCCAGCGGTGCGAACGGGCCGAACAGGTCCGCCGAGTCCAGCGGGTCGGGGGGGTGTCGGGGAAGCCTGCCGGAGCACCCGTGCCCGTTGCCGGGCCCGACCACAGCGGACGGCAGGCAGCCACCGCCAGTAACCACACCAGGTACTGGGGGCTGAGCACCCGACTCGTCACGAGGACAACCAGGAGCAGCGCCAGCATCCGACTCGCCGGGTCCGTGGCCCCGCGTGACGACCGGGGTATCCGCCACCAGCACACGGTGGCACCCAGCACGACCGCGACCTCCACCAGTGAGCAGGCCGTCGCCACTGTGCGCGCCGCCTGGGATCCGAACTGGAACGATCCCCAGTCGTAGACCGGACCGGGGCCCAGGCCGACCATGTGCGCCAGGACGAACGGGGTCGCCGGAACAGCCTCGGTCTGCAGGCCGCGCGCTTCCTGCGCACCCAGGAAACCGAACGAGTCCCGCCACCAGCCCGCCGCGAACAGCACCGCCGCAACCAGCACCGCCGCCGCGACCAACCCGCCGGCAAGCCTCGCCAGGGCCGGGCGCGGCGTCAGACGGGTGGCGCGCACCGCCGGC
>NZ_CAAAFT010000490.1:3193-4588 GCF_900634765.1 Candidatus Protofrankia californiensis
CCGCCGCCGCGACCAACCCGCCGGCAAGCCTCGCCAGGGCCGGGCGCGGCGTCAGACGGGTGGCGCGCACCGCCGGCAGGCCCGGACGCGCGTCGGGATCCGGGCCGTTCGATCCGGCCGCACCCAGCGCGGGCAGGAGCAGCACCGGCCACACCTTGGCCAGGGCACCGAGGCCGACCGCAAGGCCCACCCGTCCCCACCGCCGGTGGGCGACGCCGACCAGCGCGGCCACCACGAGGACAGCCGGAACCAGATCGAAACGGGCCAGCGAGACCGGTCCGAGCGCGCAGATCCCGAGCAGCCAGAAACGGGCCGCCGACGCCGACCGCCGGGCCAGCATGCCGGTGACCGCAGCGTCCGCCGCAAGGATCATCAGGAAGAAACCGACCTCGTAGGGCAGCCTGGTGACCACCTCCAGCGCGGACGGGACGGCGAGCACGATCGCTGCGGCCGGCGGGTACTGCCAGCGGTTGTCGTCGACGGGGAGTCCCGCGCCGTGCACCAGGCCGTGGCCCCAGTGGTCGTAGAGCCGGACGTCACCGAGCACGCCGTGCTGCGCGCCCAGCGTCCTCCCGGCGACGGCGAGGACGACCAGGACCACCCGGGAGACCACCCAGAAGACCCGGATCCGCCTGGCCGACCATGACCCGGACCACGGTTGCATCCACCGGCGGGTAGGGCCCGTCCAACGAGACAGACGCGCTGCCGGCGCATACCGGCCGGGCCGTCGTGGTATCAGCCGCCGTCGTGGTACCAGCCGCCGCAGTACAGGCAGGCGCCGGCCGGATCGTTGTTGTGGCGCCGACCCGGCGGCACCGATGTCAGCCGTCCGCACGTTCCATGACGGTATCCGCTGCCGGACCGCTGGGTCCCGCCTACCCGGCTGGCCCAGGGTCGTTCCGGTTCATGCGGTTCCTCCGGCCAGGCCCTTCATCCGGCTCGGCCTGCCCCCCGTGCCGGCTGATCCGCCTACGCCCACCCTCCGGAGCACGGCGCGGAGCACGGCACGGGGTGGAGCCGGCGTGGACGCCGCCCTCCGCCGACAGTTTCATGATCGCCTCGATGTCGTCCGTCGGCGACGTTCTGTTCCGCCGCTGGTGACCGCAGCTCTCGCAGCGGTGGACCACGACGGTCCGCCCGGCTCGTACCTCCACGGCAACCGGGCGCATCGGCCCTGCGCAGTCAGCCGCCCGATCACCGGGGTTGACGTCCACATGCCGGGACCACAGGCAGCGCGGGCAGTGGTTGGTGTAACCGTCGCCGTGCACCGGCGTCCCGCAGGCAAGGCACTGGAAGTCCTCGGCGGTACGGGTGAAGCGACGGGTCACCGCCCGACAGTACGGGACGGGACGGGACGGACCAGCAAAGGGCAGCACTGATGATCGGCCCCGCCCC